>PNAR01000422.1 GCA_003169715.1 Acidobacteriaceae bacterium
ATCCGCAACATGTACCGGGCCGCGGATGCCGGTGCGACCATCTTCCCCCTGATACCAGCCTTCTATAACCACCCCGCCACCGCCGACGACATGGCCCACGAGTTCGCCAATCGCGTGCTCGCGCATATCGGCTTGCCCCAGTCAGACGCATATCGCTGGAAGGGCTAGCGGTAATCAAAAAGAGTGGTTACTTGCGGGGGAATTTAAGTGTAGGAGAGCGGAGGAGTTGCCATCCAGATTCCGAGCGGCCATGTACCGCGGGGCAGAAGTCAGCATTCAGCAAACTGCAACTTTACCCTCGATCCACAACTGGATCCCGCTCCTACATCTCTCCGCATTCCGACTGGGTGGCCCGTCCTTGTCTCTCCGGTTTTTGGAGAGACAGGGCGGGGATTTTCATCCATGCTGAATTCAAGGTCTCTCGGCGAGAACTCCATAAAAGTATGTACCAAATGACATTGACATCATGATGTCTTAAACGATAGCATCATGATGTGCGAACCACTCTTTCTCTCGACGACGACGTCGCCCGGCTTTTAAACAAAGAAAGCCGGAAAACAGGCGCCTCGTTCAAGCAGGTCGTCAATCACTTTCTTCGATTAGGCTTGACGGCTTCGAAGCGTCCGGCGCGAAAGCCATTTGTTGTGGCCTCCCGAAAGTTGGGGCTGCCTGCGGGACTTAACTACGACAACATTGAACTTCTGTTAGAAGCCATTGAAGGTCCCTTGCACCGGTGATCGTTCTCGACGCGAACATTCTCCTTTACGCCTACGACACTGCTTCTCCTTTCCACGCCAAAGCCCGTTCCTGGGTGGAACTCGTGTTCTCGGGAGCCGATGCCGTTGGGTTGCCCTGGCAAACTGTCTCGGCATTTTTGCAAATTATGACCAATCCCACTCTGCCGGGTGACCGCTTCTCCTTAGAGGAAGCCGCGCATGTGGTGGACCGATGGTTGGAGCAACCGAACGTTCGTCTGTTGACGCCTGGCGATGATCATTGGCCGCTTTTCCGGCAGATGGTTGTTGAGGGACAAGCTTTGGGTCCGCTAGTCACCGACGCGCAACTGGCCGCCTTGACGATGGAATATGGCGGCGTGCTTTATACCACGGATCGAGACTTCGCCCGCTTTCCTGGACTGCGCTGGACAAATCCACTGGTTTAGAAGTTTCGCTTATCTTCACAACTCCGCAGAAAATCGCGTTTTCTTCCTTGTTAGCGCAAAACCGTGCGTTGCCTATCTGTAATCTATAAGTTACAATCGGTAAACAATGGACGTTCGCCGATACCTGACTAAATCGGGCAGAGACGTTTTCGGCGATTGGCTCTCTAGACTGAAAGATGATCGGACAAAAGCGAAGATTGTCGCTCGGATTGATCGCCTCTCGTTGGGGAATTTCGGTGATTGCAAAGCCCTGGGTAGCGGCTTATTTGAACTGCGTATCAATTGGGGGCCGGGCTATCGGGTTTACTACGCGGTGGTGAGCGGAGCTTGCGTCTTGCTGCTTTGTGGCGGAGATAAACGGAAACAATCGGCCGACATCAAGCGTGCGCTGGAGTATTTCAAAGATTACAGGGAAAGAACATTATGAAACGCAAGGTTAGCATATCCCACAATGAAGCTACGGTTCGTCAACTGCGCAGTAATCCAAAGTTTGCCGCTGAATATCTCCGTGCGGCACTGGAGGATGACGATGAGCCGCGAGTGCTTTTAATCGCTCTGCGCCGCATCGCAGAGGCCCGCGGCGGAATTGCCAAGGTCGCCAAAGCGGCTGGCATCGAGCGCGAGAGCCTGTATCGTGTTTTGTCGCTTCGCGGAAACCCCCGACTATCCACCCTGGTTGCCGTCACAAGAGCCGTTGGGTTGAGGCTCACGGTCGAGGCGGCACAATAGGTTCTTCCGTCCAATAGAACTATCTTCGCCTTGTATTCGCCTCAAGATCGTGCGAAACTTCTCCCCATGGACCCGAACATTCCGGCCAAAGTGCATGTCACTGTCAATCTGCAACGCCACCAATTTTGGCGGCTGATGTATCGGCGAAATCGGTACCTCGAGCACGCCTCTGATACCGACCTAGCTAATCGTGCGCGGGATATTGTTGGGAACGTGACAGCCCTGGAGGACAACGGAAAGATTGGGCTGGTGCAGATCAAAGATTGTGCTTATTGGATGGAGCTGTTTACTCACGTTTTAGAGGAGATGGTCCTTCGTGGGATCGGGTTTCCCCCAGGGTTCATGAAAGATGCTGCTGTCCCGAGACCCACTTTTCCTGGCGACCCGCGCGGTAAGAAATTATTGGAGCAACTGGGACCGCTCTTGTCAGATCACGCGTTCATTGCAAAGCTAGGGAAATCGAAATACCTGGAAACAGATTTCAAGCTGGGTCGCTTGCGGATATCGCCCGCTTCTTCGTATGCGGTATCTGACCCTTCCCTAAGTCTGGCCCAGCGTGACGTTGAACTGGAGGTAAGCGTGTACCTGCCGAAGCAGGTGAAGTTACGCGTCTGGGATGGGAAGACGGGATTATTCAAAGGCGAAGTGGAGCCGCTCGGAAATATCAAAGCCACGTCTCAACTGGGGACTGATTACTATGTGAGCTGCATGACGAGACAATTGGACCTGAGGCTATTTGATGACTTCGACGCAGATTGCGGCATCATTGTCCACAGACCGACGGAATTCGCTGAACGCGTCTTCGCGGTTGCGAAGCGAGCATTGCCAACATGGGTGGGGGGTTTCGGTGAAGTAAAGTACATTGACCCATACAGGCCACCGAACAATGATGTCGAAATATTTCGCAGTAAGGACTTCCGCTTCTGGTACCAAAAGGAGGTTCGCTTCGCGTGGCTGCCGCTCGAACTGCCCCAAGCCAAGCTCGATCACTTGTACCTTGAGCTTGGTGACATCTCGGACATCTGCCAGTTCGTGCAAATTTAGGACATCTCTTCGTTTCTTGAGAATTAGATTCCACTTCGGTCGTGCGCGGGATTCCCATTGAAGGATGGGCACACGGCCTTAACTCTGTGGTGCAGGATCGTTCCGTCAAATGTCACTCGAACATTTAAGTCGGAGAACAAAGGCGGAAACGCCAGCAACTTCCCCTTACAGTTTCATTTATTGTCTCTTACATGGGATCCAACTATCAATGGTTGCCAGACCGTCGCCGCTCAGAGGGGACGGTCTGTAAATCGGTGTTGCAAGATGTAGAGCAGTGCCTTGAATGGCTAGATGAAGAGTCTGATGAATTTAGGTTTCGAATGGTGCTAATTGCTGCCGTAGCGCTGATCCGGACCGTCGGCCACGTACTTCAAAAGGTGGACGGGAGCCGTGACCCGATTTTGATGGAGATAATTATGCGTAGATTTCGCGCTTGGAAACAAGATCGTACTAAAGCAAAAGTATTCTGGGAATTCATTGAGGCAGAACGCAATTCGATTTTAAAGGAGTATGACCTTCGGTTCGATTTTGCACCCATTGTTACAACGGCTGAGGCCGACCATGCATGGAGAATCGGTTCCAACCTTTACTGTCCTGTGGCGGAAGGTTCCTATTTGGGAGAGGACGTGCGAGACGTTCTACGGGAGGCAGTCGCATGGTGGAAAAATGAATTGGCAGGAATTGAGGAAGAGACTCCCATTCAAGGATAGGACGCTGGCTCTGCATTCAGATCTCCAAAATCACCGGCATGATCAGCGGCCGCTTCTGGGTCTGTTTTGAGATATAACGCTTTAGGTCCGTGCGGATTTTTTCTTTGATTACGCCGTAATCGGCCTTTTCTTCCGAGCTCGACATATTCAGCGTCTGCATCACGATCTGCCGGGCTTCGCCCATGAAGCCGTCTTCGCCTGGGGAAAATCCGCGGGTAACGATCTCCGGAGAGCTTTCGACTCGTCCAGTGAGCTTGTTGATTGCGATGATCGGCAGCACAATTCCGTCTTCGCTTAGATGGCGGCGGTCTTTTATTATCAAATCTTCGACGACATCTGTTCGCGATCCGGAATCAATGCAGACGCGGCCTACGTTAATGCGTCCGGCTTTACGCGCGCCCAGTTCGTCGAATTCTAGAATGTCCCCGCTCTCGATCAGCATCACCTTTCCTACTGAACCGTGCATCGCGCCAGCCAACTCGGCGTGCAGCTTGAGTTGACGATATTCGCCATGAACCGGAACAAAATATTTTGGTTTAACCAGATTGATGATCAGCCGCAATTCTTCCTGGCTGCCGTGTCCACTCACATGCACCGGAGGCGAAGAGCCGTCGTCGTAGATCACATGGGCTTCACGCCGGAACAAGTGGTCAATCATTCGGTAAATTGCCTTCTCGTTCCCCGGGATGATCCGTGATGAAAGCATCACGGTATCGCCCTTCTCGATCTTCGCGTGTTTGTGATTGTCCACCGCCGCTCGTGATAGTGCGGACATGGGCTCGCCCTGAGTTCCGCTGATCATCACGCAGACTCTTTCGGGAGGATAATTCTTCATGTCTCCGGGGTGGATCAATAGCCCTTCCGGAATTTCTATGTATCCCAAGTCTTCAGCGATTTCCGACGAGCTGTTCATCGAGCGTCCAATGAAAGCGATTTTGCGTCCGTGTTCGAACGCCATCTCGACCGCCAGCTTCAGCCGATGAATAGAAGACGAAAAGCACGAAATAAACAGCCGCCGCTTGGTATGCGCAAAGACTTCATCAAACTTGCGGCGAACCGCACGCTCGCTGGGCGTGTATCCCTTGCGCTCGACATTCGTGGAATCCTGGAAAAGTGCCAGCACTCCTTCCTTCCCATATTCCGCGAAAGAATGCAGGTCAAAAAGCCGGTTGTCGGTCGGCGTAGGATCAACCTTGAAATCACCCGTGTGAATGATGACGCCCAGCGGCGTGTGAACCGCCAACGCAACACAATTCACGAGGCTGTGCGTGACCTGAATCGGATGAATGGTAAAAGGCCCGATCTTGAAACGCTCCCCGGGAGTGATTTCGTTTAACTCGGCTTTATCAAGAAGACCGTGCTCATCTAATTTGTCTTCGACGTAGGCCAGGCTGAACTCGGTTCCCCACACCGGGACGTTTAGTTCGGAAAGAATCCATGGCAGTGCGCCGATGTGATCCTCATGCCCATGGGTCAGAACGATTCCCCGCACATGCTGGCGGTTTTCGGTCAGGTATGAGATGTCAGGAACGACAATATCCACGCCAAGAAGCTCGGCTTCGGGGAACATCAGGCCCGCATCAATGACGATGATGTCATCGCCCCAGCGCACGGCCATGCAGTTCATCCCGAATTCGCCAAGTCCGCCCAGCGGTATGACGTGAAGCTTTCCAGTTGGCATCGAAAGAAGAGAGAAGATTGATCGTAGCATAAGCGCACTGCGGCACCCGGGCCCAGTCGGGAAGAGTAAGATGGGCAGTATGTACCACTTTGGAGCTTTAGGAGCTTGGTTGGGTTTCGACTGCCTTCCCGCATCGCCTAATTTGCATCCAATGAGTGCTGATGATTGAGCAGATTCGCAAGTCGTGGCTACGGCGCAAGGTTGAGAGTGCTCTTCAGCATGGCTTCCAACGCGCTTATGGGACAGTCAAAGTAAATCCTTCCAAGTTCTTGCGGCAGTTGCAGGCCGTATACGGAGTTCCGGTCACCAGTTATCAGGGACTCTATTCGGTCGAAATCAATGCCCTCGACGATCTGGCTGAGCGCGTCATTCGCGGCGGAATGAAGATTGCAGCTGCCGAAGGCGCGGGTCTTGGTCTCGGCGGAATCATGACCATCGTCCCGGATCTAAGCTTTCTGGCGGGCATCACGCTGCGAACCATTCAAAAGCTCAGTCTTGTCTATGGCTTCGAGTACAGCAACGATGAAGAGATCGCGGAGCTTTGGATCGCAGCTGCCAGCGCTGCCGGTGTGGACATCAGCCGCGATCTGCTGGAAAAAGAAGTCATAAACAAGTTCGTTCCACGCGTGATTCAGCGTATTGCGGCGCAGGCCAGCAAAGAAGTCGTGGAAAAATGGGCGGGCCGCCTGATTCCCCTCGCCAGTTCAATCATCGGAGCCGGACTCAATTACTACTTCGTTCGCGCCTGGGGAGAGCGGGCCCGGAAACATTTTCGCGAACGGCATATGCAGGCTAGAAGCCGCATGGCTGCCGACCAGGCCAAAGTGATTCGATTGCCGGCCGCAAGCTCCGTGTAAATCAAAAAAATGTCATGTTGAGCGAAGTTGAGCTTCCGCTTGCGGAAGCTCAGAGAGTCGAAACACCCCTGCTTTTTCGCAACTTCATCCTGGGAGCTTTCAGAAATTGCGGAATGAGACGCTGTAACCGCCAGTTACTCTGATTTGTTCGCTGCTGTACCATTCTTGTACACATGCCAACGTTCAAATGCTCAGCAATTCTTTTCGACCTGGATGGAGTTCTCGTGGATTCCACTCCGTCGGTTTCCCGGCAATGGTCTTTGTGGGCGCGGGAAAATCACATTGACCCGAAAAAAGCCGTCGAAATCGCACATGGACGGCGCACCATCGAAAGCGTCCGGCTGCTTGCTCCGCATCTCGATGCTGAAGCGGAGACGAAGAAAATTGAAAACCGCGAGGTGGCAGACAACGAAGGGGTCGTAGTGATGCGCGGCGCGGACAAGTTGTTGGAGTCACTACCATCCGCGCGATGGTGCGTGGTCACGTCAGGGACGCGCCGACTGGCAGCATCCCGCTTAAAAGTCGGGAATCTTCCTGTCCCAGCCGTCTTGATTTCCGCCGACGATGTCGTAAACGGCAAGCCCCACCCCGAGCCTTATTTAAAGGGAGCGGAGCGGTTAAAGATGAATCCCACAGAATGCCTGGTGATCGAAGACGCCCCGGCAGGAATTGCCGCCGCCCATGCCGCCGGAATGAAAGTAATCGCTCTAACGACGACCTATCAAGCCTCGGCCTTGCAAGAAGCTGATGCAATCGTTCCGGCGCTTAAAGATGTGACAGTGAGCGTTTCCGATGGCGGGCTGATCGTGGACCTCAACGAATCGGATTAAGCGGCTGCGAAAAAATGACGTTTTGTGATAGCCCTGGACAGGGCGCTGCTTCCTTGGCATGAATCCTGGTTATGAGCACCGCAATGCAGACGCAGCAAGCTGCGTCTCTACCTATATTCATTATAATTTGGAAGGCAAAACTGTTACGCAGTACGTTATTTATTGCAGCTTTGCGTATTCGGATTTCGCTTGTTTCAGTAGGGGGATGTCAGGGTCGGCATTATTCCAGAGCGCGAAGAAATCCTGATACGCGGCGCGGCTTTTAGCTTTGTCGCCGGAGACCGCATAGGCGCGGCCCAGATCTAGCTGGGCTATAGACATAAAAGGTTCGGCTGGGTGAAGGTTTCGTAGGGCCAGCATCCTCTGAAACTCCTGCGCTGCTTCATTCCCTTGTCCAGTCTTGAGATAGGCGAGGCCACGAACATAAATGACACCGAAAAAGGCCTTATCGTAAGGCAGGGCCGGCTGCAACAGCGCGATCGCCTTCTTGCCGTCACCACCGTTGATCGCAACCACAGCTTGTGCGGCTGGCACGAAAGCCATTTGGACCAAAGTATCGTTTGGCCGTTCGCGAGCTACTTCCGATGCGAGCGCAAGCGCCTTCGCATTTTCCCCCGCGAAGGCCAGATTGCCGGCTGCAAAAAGCTTTGCGAAGTAGTCTTGGCAGAGCGCCAATGCCGCATCTGTGGCTTGCACGGCTTGTTTTGGATAGCCAAAGACTGCAAGCGCCCACGCTTCTGACGATAGAGCCTGGGCTTGCTGGCCTTTGAGTTGGAGTTGCTGCGCGGTTTGCCCCCCCTTCTGATAGAAATCGCGCGCCTTCTGAAGTTGTCCGTGGGAAGCTGCGATATCTCCATGGCGGTTGTTTACGCCCATCGCCAAATCGGGCTGATCGCCCAGAAAAGCTTCTTCCTTCTCCATGGTGGCCGTATCGCCCTGCGCATAAGCAATGACGGCAAGAACATCGTGCAGATATACAAACTTCGGATTGCGCTGTAACCCAGCTTTCAAGACAGCTTTGGCTTCGTCCAGACGGTTGAGGCCCTGATAAGCAACCGCTGATAGGTAGTAGCCGCGAGATTCGTCCGGATCAATCTGAATAGCCTGCTTGGCGTCGGGCAGCGCCTTCTCAAATTCACCCAGATTATAAATGTAGGTTGCTGCCAGGTTCACATATGGCGTCACATCCCGGGGATAGGTTTGCTTGTAAAGTTCATAGGCCTGAATTCCTTTGTCGAGTTCGCCGTTGTCGGCATAATAATGCGACGTGATGTACAGCTTCTCCAGTTCGCTGGCCCGGTCTTTTAGATCGAAGGCTTTTTGCGAGTTCTGCTCGGACATATCCATTTGGCTGAGGTTGCCGTAAATCGTGCCCAGCCGCGCGTACGCCATGGCAAAATTCGGATCGAGTTCGACAGCGTGCTTGTAAAGTGGGATTGCTCCGAAGTCGTCTCCCGCGGAGTGCTTCACATCTCCCAGCGTGAAACTCTTCAGCGCCTCCAGCGAAGAGGTCGTGGCCTCTTCGAGCGGCTTGTCAAACTTCTGAATGGAGGCCAGAGACTCGCCCAGTTTTCCTCGCAATTGAGTCGTGGCCGCGTCCAAAGTTTTCAGAACTTGTTCTTTGCTGTCGGCTTGGCCTTGAACCTCCGCAAGGTTGTCTCCCGTAGCTGCATTGATGGCGTCAAGAGTTACCACGTATTGTGTTCCAAGGCTGGCGATGGAACCCGCCAGCAAAGCCTTCACCCCGTCCCGCTGGCAGATTTCGCGCCCTGTCTCCACGGTGACGCGCTCATCCGCAGGCTTGCCCATTAAGGCCAAAGTGTGCCGGACTTTGGCATCGGAAAATACATTCAAATATGGCGACTGCTCCAGATCAACCGCTAAAGCCTTCTTGAGCGTGCCGTCGAACACCGGCTCGTTCGTGGTGTTGACGAAGTCCGCGATAAGGATGGAGTCCTTCTCGGTGATGGCATGCGCTTTCTGAGAACGCAGAAACAAGCCTCCGACAATGATCGCCGCGAGCACAACTCCGGCTGGGACGATAAATTTCCAGCGGGATGACGATGCCGGAACCGGAACGCCGGCGGTCCCGCTTTGATGTGCGGCCGCCACTGCGGCTGAACTCGTCCTCTGCGGGACATCAACAATTCCCGACCCTGCTGCGGGAACGGTGGACGAACTCGAAACTGCGGCTGTCTCTGAAATCGAACTTGACACCGCCGAACGTCCCGACTCCGTATCTCGCTTCAAACGCTGCAAGTCCGCCTTGAGGTCCGCAGCATGCTGATAACGCAGATTCCGGTCCTTCTCTAATGCCTTGTTGATGGTGCGTTCCAGATCGGGAGGAATGTCGCGATTCAACCGCACTGGCGCCACCGGAGCCTTGTGCAGAATGTTGTCAAAAATTGCGCCCGAAGTCCCGCCACCGAAAGGCAACCCGCCGGTCGCCATTTCATACAGCACCACTCCAAAAGAGAAGAGGTCAGTGCGCGCGTCCAGTTCCTTCCCCAACACCTGTTCCGGAGACATATAAGCCACGGTCCCTAACGCGGTGCCTGGGCTGGTCAGATGATCTACGGACTCTGCCGCTGTGGCTTCTGACGCAACCAAATCGAGCATCCGACCGGTTGGGGTCAACTTGGCCAATCCGAAGTCCAGAATCTTCGCATGCCCACGCTTGGTCACGAAGATATTCGCCGGCTTGATGTCGCGATGAACAATCCCTTCGGCATGCGCCGCATCCAGCGCGTCGGCGATTTCGATGGCCGTAGAAAGCAGTACTTCAGTATCCAGCGGATGCCCCGCGATGCGATGCTTCAGCGTTACCCCGTCCAAAAACTCCATTGCGATGAATGGATGTCCGTTGTATTCGCCGATGTCATGAATGGTGCAGATATTTGGATGATTTAGAGCGGAAGCCGCCTGCGCCTCACGCTGGAAACGCGCCAGAGTCTGAGGATCCTTGGCCACCTCATCGGGAAGGAATTTGAGGGCCACGAAGCGGTGCAGCCGGGTGTCCTCGGCCTTGTAAACCACACCCATGCCGCCGCCGCCAAGCTTCTCTACCACGCGGTAGTGCGAAATGGTTTGTCCGATCAAAGGTAGAGGCTTTCCGCGCGACCATCTTAGGGTGACGACACCAGCAAGTCAATCACCCGGAACAAGTGGGTGCCCGTCCTTGTCTTCCGCGTTTAGTGCCAGCCGCGAGCCAAGGAGTTGCTTACCCGTTGTGGGCTTTTCGTATTAAGAAAGCCTCCCCGATTTCCCAGGCTCCAACCGGAATTGTCGCAGTTGGAATCGCCTAACCCTGCTGTCAAGCTAGTGTCGGTCGCTTGCAACGACCAATGTGATTCACAGACAGATATCTCAGGGGCGACACCGGGGACGAGCGTACGAAGCTTCGCAGTGCGAGCCGCGCGGCTCGGGCAAAACAAACTTGGGCGAGTCTACACCGTCACCTACTCGGCGACTGATGCCGCCGGGAACACGGACACGACTGTCGCTACTGTGACTGTACCTCACGATAAAGGGTATTAAAATCTCTGTCACAGGCGTGGATCAGATCACTGATCTCGACTTATTGCCCTTTGGCCGCCCGGACCCGCGCCTGGCGTATGTACGGCTCCCTTTTTGGCTGGATTGGCCGCCCGGTTACAAAAAAAGACGGCAGGGCCGACCCCTTGCCGCCCTCAGCGATTGTAATCCCAAACGTCACTTACCTCGGTTGACTGCTTTCTTGAGTTCGGCCCCCGCGGAAAACTTCGCGACTTTGCGGGCCGCGATTTTAATGGTTGCGCCGGTTTGCGGATTGCGCCCGTTGCGTGCTTTTCTCTGCGAAACAGAGAACGTGCCAAAGCCAATGAGCGCGACCCGATCCCCCTTCTTAAGAGCGGAGGTGATGCTGTCCACCGTGGTATCAATAGCGCCAGCTGCCTGAGTCTTGGTGATGTCGCACCCCGATGCGATGCGATCAATGAGATCGGCTTTATTCATAGTTTCTCCTTGGTTTCTTTTGGGCCGGTTTCACTTGTCCAGCCCACGCTCAGCGCGCGGGATAGCGCTCAATACGTTGCAAAATCCGGCGGCCCTATTTAGCTACTGCCGCCGAAGATTGTCAACTGTGAAAATCCGCGCTGGATGCCTTGTTTGAGTCATCCGTCCCAAAATTTCACCGGGTCCCGCTAAGGCGCGAATTATTTGCTCCGATTGCAATCCGCTTTTCCTGCCGGATTCACAACACGTGCCACATGTTCACAACTTGTGCACAGACGAATTACGATTTCCACTTGCGCCATGGCCCAGACGGGTGCAAAGTCAATGAGGGCATCTCCCATATCAAACTTGTCATTCCGAGCCAGTTTCACCGGCGAGGAAACTGCTTTTACCTATGAAAGTGCAAGAAATAAAAAGCCACGCGGATGTTTGCCAATTATGCAGCGGTACCGGGTGGAAAACTGTCAGCTCAAGCTCCGATGCCCGCGTCACCCGCTGCGATTGCCGCCTGAAGGCTCGCTCCACCTCGTTGTTGGCTTCGGCCCGAATTCCCAAGCGATACGAACACTGCGAGCTTTCGAATTTTGAATTCGACGGGCCGCATAGAAGTTTGGCGTCCGCCAGAATGTCGGCTTGCCGGTTCGTCGAAGAATACCCGCTCGATGGGAATGGCCTGTTGATCATAGGCAGTATTGGCGCGGGCAAAACTCATCTCGCTGTCGGAATTATCAAGGAATTGGCGACTAGCAAGGGCGTTGGCTGCCTTTTCTACGACTATCGCGAACTGCTGAAGCAAATCCAGAATTCCTACAATGATTCCGTCAAGGCAACCGAATTGGACGTTCTGCGCCCGGTCTTCGAAGCTGAAGTATTGGTTCTGGATGAACTCGGCGCGGTCAAACCAACCGAATGGGTATGGGACACGGTCAGCCTGATCTTAAACACCCGCTACAACGACAAGCGAACAACCATTATCACCACCAATTTCGCGGATGAGCCTGGTCAGGACGTCTCTGCGAATCCAAACTCTGAATTCGGACGGGCGCAACGCTCGGTGAGGCGAGAAACTTTGGGCGACCGCATCGGCGAGCGGATGCGCTCCCGCCTGCACGAAATGTGCCGCGTCATAATTATGGAGGGGAAAGACTTCCGGCAATTACGGAGTGCAAGCTTCCACTAGCGGTGGTCTGCGCTTGGTAGAAAAACCCGGTACCACGAAGGACACGAAGTAGCACGAAGGTTTTCGCCTTACGGGCTTCCTTTGTGTAACTTCGTGTCCTTCGTGGTTAAGGTTTTAAAGAAAGCTGGCTAAGATTGAGAACCGCTCATCATCCGGTTCACCTCCGCGTGCGTCGGCGCGTCCTCCATCCACTTGTAAGTCCCTGATGTCTTTAGCTCCTCAGCCATCCGCTTCAGCAGTCCTAACGTCGCCCGCATTGGTCCCGACCCCAAACTGACGCGAGCCACGCCCAGTTTCTGAAGTTCGGGTACTGATGGAAATCCCGGCCCCGCCAATACATTCAGCGGCCACTTCAGATCGCATACGAGCCGTTCGATTATGGACGCATCCCGAACCCCTGGCGCAAACAAGCAATCCGCTCCCGCATCCCGATAAGCTGCCAGTCTTCGCACTGTTTCGTCATAGCGTCCCTCGGGAGCTCCGACCTCAGCAAGATAAACGTCGGTTCGTGCGTTCAGAACGATAGGTACTCCCGCGGCCAGCGCCGTCTCGCGGACCGCCCGGATTTTTTCCACCGTCCGCGTCAAGTCAATGAGCGGGTGCGCGAGATCGTCGCGGCTGTCCTCCATATTCATCCCGACCGCGCCCGCAGCGATCACGTCAGACGCCGTGCGGGCCGCGTCCTCGGGGCGGTTACCGTACCCCGCTTCAACATCTGCCGTCACGGGGACTTTTACAGCGCGGGCAATCCGGGCTACCGCCGCGAGCATCTCCGACCGCGAGATGCGCTGCCCGTCAGGATAGCCGAGACTGAACGCGACTCCGGCGCTGCTGGTTGCAATTGCCTCAAAGCCGGATTCTTCAATAGTGCGCGCGCTGGCCACGTCCCAGATATTGGGCAGCAACAAGGTGCGCGGCCCGCAATGCATCTTGCGGAACGCCTCGGCCTTCGATTTCTGCGTCTCTATGTGGGCCATGAGGTCTGCGCTTCGCAAAGGCAGGGAGAATCCGACCCCGGCTCCCGAACCGAAACAAGAGCCGGGGTGAACATAGCCTAACCTCCCAGATACATCACATGAACATACGTACCCAGCCGAACGTTATACGCCAGGTACCAGCCGTCGTGGTCCGGATCGGCATAGATCACGATGTCGTCGCTATCCCATAGCCAGCTGCCAGCGTAGTCGTCGTCATAGGGCGCAACCTGAAAGAAGAAGCCGCCTACGTTGAAACGATCCCGATCGCCGCCACCCAGCCGCCAGACGTGCTGCGCGCCGATGCCGCCTGTGAAGTGTCCGTGCTCCCAGGGATGGTCGAGATGGTAGTTCGCATCATTGCGCCCCGTGTTGTGGCCTACCCATTGATCATTTTGCGCGTGGACGTGTGGCGCTTCCGGATGGCCCGGCTGATCCTGAAAAGTTTGGCGCTGATTTTCCGGCTGCGGAGCCGAACCCCGATTCGCTTCATTCGGCTGACCGCCGTGTGAGGACTGCTGCACATTTGCGCGGGCAGGTTGTGCAGGCCGGGCCTGGGTGCGAGACGGCGCCGGCCCATGCGCGGGAATATGTCCATTGCCGACGCCCTGGTCGCGGCCACGTTGTTGCGGTTGACTCCGCTGCTGCTGGCTATGCTGCTGTTGGCCGCCCTGCTGATCACCGCCTTTTCTGTCGTCACGCCCTTGTGAAAAAGCGGGCAGAGATAACACGAGCATCACTGCACAAAATCCCATTAGCTTGTTCATTTACGCATGCCTCCGATTTGGATTAATGCTGGTCCTTGGATGACAAGTACAAGGTAAAAAGCAGCTTTCCCAATGAGTAGAATAAGCGTGTACTGAGGGGAATGTACTACCGATGGCAGATTTTTGCTGGGGACGGAAATAACCGTGAAACGTTGGAAGATATTCCTTCTGTTACTTCTCATCGGCGCAATCGTCGTAGCCGTCGCCACAACGCTACTGATGCGGCGAGGGTTACGCGCCACCACCGAGCCATCTTCTTTCGAAAAGACTTTGGCGCGAACCGTGCGGAATCTGGCAATCCCGCGTCGCGCCCGCAACGAGGCAAATCCATGGAAAGCCTCTTCCGAAAATCTGAAAGAAGCTCGCGAACACTTCATTGCCCGCTGCGCGATTTGTCATGGCAGCGATGGCAGAGGACAGACGCAAATGGGGACGAGCCTTTATCCAAGAGTCCCCGACCTGCTCTCGCCACAAACGCAGAATCTGACAGACGGCGAAATTCATTACATCATCGCAAACGGAGTTCAAC
>PNAR01000353.1 GCA_003169715.1 Acidobacteriaceae bacterium
GAGGTGCCTCCCGGCGCTGCAAGTCCTGATAGTCACTACATGAGACCGACTGCTTGTAAAACTGCGGTCCGGCTTTTAAAATGTTTCGCTCGTCGATATGTGGTCCGATTGGATCCGGCCGACCGTGCGCGCGAGCAACTTCGACGCGTTCATTTGTGGCTGCGGTCGTCGAAGGCTCGATAGAGATGCGGGACGCACGTCAAGCGATGTTCGGCCGCATCCTCGCCAATTCTACCGAGATCCATCAACAGATAGCCGAGGAGGTGCTGTCTTCCGTCATCACGGCTCTGCCCGACGAGAAGCTGACCGAGTTTGCTCTGTGGATCGTTCGCTGTTGGTGGCAACACGCTGGTTGTGCCGATAGTGTTACTAGGTACCAGGACTTGACGCGTCGAATTGCTGAGCCGTCGAGGAGCTCCGTCGCGCAGCGCGCGAACTTCCAAAGGGAAACTTGGCGCGATGTGTGGACATCCGCGGCTCTGACGAAATCGCCGAGCTGAGCCTGAGCTTTAACGCGATGGGCTTCGGAACTCGAAAATCAGCAGAAGTTGCGACGAAACTTGGTACACGACGTAGTGCACGACTGAGGACACCACTAACTGCGCTGCGCTGCCGCCTTGACTTCATTTCTGATGGCGTTTCCGCGGATCCACACATCGAAATCGAAGGAGCAACCGGAGAGATAGACAACATTTCCGGCTCGTCGAGGATTTGCATGAAGTGGCGCTCGCCGAAGCTCAAGAGTTGAGATTAACCATTTGAGAGGAACCCATCGTACCCATTATTGCATCAGCCGCTCGCGCCGCAGGTCTGGAAGACGATCCTCGTATGCACGTGATTGCGAGCGACGGCATAGAACTTCGAGTGGATGAAGCTCGGCTGCGTCAGGTTATGCTCAATATCCTCAGTAATGCCGCTCGACATACACCGTCCGAGGGAACGATGACCATACGCGCCGATCAAGTTGCCGGGGAAGTGGTCGTTGAAGTCCACATACGGGCAGTCGCCTTGGCAGTCATCAGCTTTTTCACCTGTTTGGTCGTTTCTACCGTGCTGACCAATCACGCGAGCGCTCTTCAGAACGTATGGGCCTTAGCCTCGCGATCCGCCGTCACAAATCTCATCGAAGCGCATGTTGGGCGCGTCTGGGTGCGTAGCGACGACTTGGGGGTTCTTTCGCCTTTGCGCTGCCTGCAGGGACAAAGAAAGCGAGGAGCCGATGAAGAAAACTGTCTTGCCCCTGTGGTTCAGATCGCCCTGTCCGTTTCTCGTCAAGTCAAAGCCCAGGATTAGAGATCGGATTGCTATATGCGGAAGGTGATTCCTTGAAGGATAAGAGCAAAGCCCACGATGTCAGTCCGCATTGGTCGAATCGGGATAATCGAAAACCTGTTGTCGGGACTCGCCCAGTCCCTGAATTCCCAGGTCAACGACGTCACCTGCCTTTAGGTATATTGGCGGTTTCATGCCAAGTCCAACTCCGGCCGGTGTTCCGGTGCTGATCACATCCCCCGGCAGAAGAGTCATAAATTCGCTAACATACGACACAAGGGCCGGAACATCGAAGATCATGTTGGCAGTAGAGCTCTTCTGCCGGATCTCCCCATTCACCAGCAGCCACATCGCCAAATCGCCAGGATCTTTAATTTCATCGCAAGTGGCAAGAAATGGACCCAGAGGAGCAAATGTATCCGCGCTCTTACCTTTCACCCACTGTCCCCCGCGTTCAAGTTGAAATACCCGCTCGGAATAGTCATTGTGTAGCGCAAACCCAGCAACGAATTCCATTGCCTCGGATTTCGTCACATAGGAGGCTTTGCGTCCGATTACCACGGCCATCTCCACTTCCCAATCCACTTTAGTCCCATTTTTTGGAATGACTAAGGCATCGTTCGGCCCAATAATGGACGTGGTGGACTTAAAGAAGATCACTGGCTCCTTGGGGATTTCCATCCCACTTTCTGTCGCATGATCGCGGAAGTTTAGGCCTATGCAGATGATTTTGCTGGGACGGCAAATTGGCGGTCCTAGACGGACATGCGAAGGCACTCGTGGGGCCGAAGAAGCATTGGACGAAACCCATGCAGCCAGACGCTCTACGCCGGCGCTCCTAAAGAACGGTTCATCGTAATCTGAACCGAACCCTGAAGCGTCAACACGAATGCCATCGCTTAAGAGTATCCCAGGCTTTTCTTCACCGGATTCGCCATGTCGAATGAGCTTCATAGATCATCTCCAAACGAGTGTTGATGGTTCCAATGCTATTGCTATGGCCAACCGTCGAAGCAACCCGTCATTAGCCAGTAGTCGAACAAGACGCCGCCATAATATCTAGTCTTCTTCAAGATCAATCACGAATCAAGCCATCGCGAACAATCCCGATTCTTCGCGCCCCACCGAGCCTTGACGAATTAGCTCTTGACGAAAGCGGCCCGTATCCAAATCTGTCCACGCCCGCAGCGTGCATCTTGTATCGCAGAGGTGCGCAACAACTGCAAGGGCTTCGACGATCAAGCTTACGGCAACTTCCGAAAAGAAAGCTTTAGAAGGCGGCCGCACCGGCTTCGGCCACGGCGTGGTCTTGTTCGCCCGAGCCACCGCTTACGCCGACGGCACCCACAACCCGGTCATTTTTCTTCAACGGAATACCGCCAGCGAAGATCATGATCTTTCCGTTGTTTGAGGCGTGGATGCCGAAAAACTGTCCGCCAGACTGCGAGTGGTTGGCGAGATCTTTGGTAGCGATGTCGAAAGCCCGCGAGGTGTAGGCCTTTTTGATGGAGATGTCAATACTACCAAGCCACGCCTCGTCCATGCGGACATGCGACACCAAGTTGCCTCCTTCGTCAGCCACGGCAATGTTCATGGGCTGACCGATTTCCTTCGACTTCTTTTCTGCGGCCGCGATTACACGGCGGGCATCTTCCAGAGTCATGATTGATTCCTTTCGTGATGGAATTAATTTTTTGAAGTGCTTCAGCTTACTTTCTTAATGCAACAACAACTCCAACTCCACCGGAAATTTTCTCGATCTCCTGAACATTTTCTATCCCCCAATTTTGTCATAAGTTTCTGAAGTCCGAGTTTTCAACACCCACAGACCTTCACGCCAATTGCCATCGCAGGACTCTTAATTCCTCATCCGGTCCCTGTTTAACTAGGAAATTGCCCTAATTAACTGGTGTGTCCGGTCTTCGTCGTCGGTTCGCGGAGGACCTTTGGTCGCTGGGAATGCCCGGGGGAGTAGCTATGCTCATGATCAACGGGTCATCTCTCAGCCTGATGTATAAAAAATCTCTAACCGGACGGGGCACAATGAGGGTAGAGTCCATAAAACCTACAGGGACGTAGACACTGTTAGTGAATTCCGGATCGGAAGCTACCGAGCTGATGAGAAAGAGATTTGATCCGCTCAGAGCACACTGCTTCTCATTCTTAAGGCAATGAATCTCAGTGAGGACGGGAACGCGCACCAATATAGCAAGCGGCTGCCAATCGCCTTTTTTTCCGTCAGCCTCGACTGGACGGAACCGAAGCGCACCAAAGCACGACCGACCAAAACTCTTGAGGGGATCCATCTCTACCAGCACGTTTCGGGAATCCTCCAGGGTCAAGGAACCATCATCGAAACCAAGAAGAACGTCAAAAGACCCGTCCTCCGTTTCAACCTCAATTTTCTCACTTCGCGGAAATAGCTCGGGGGTTTCACTTCTAAACACAAAAGATAATTTGCCGTCCTGGGGAAGTTCATCATGGCTGCCCAACCGAATGGCCAGAGCGGTGGGGCCCAAATCAATGGTTTTTGCAATTAAGCCCACTTTGGGGCGTGGCGACTGGACTGTGGTGGCCAAGTCCCTCACCCGCCCGTCCTTCCAAGAGATCCTCGCGGTCAATTTGTCGCCAGTGTGAAATGCGTCCCGGGCTTCTTCGGAGCCTGTGAGTCGCAGCTCATCTTTGCCGTTCGCCCGCGAAAGATCCCCCGGGTTGAAACGAATGCCCCTCAACTCCACACTCGCGATCTCGTCCAGTCGCGTTCCCCTCAGTATGCCGCCCCGGTCACCCGCATTGATTGCGAAGTCCTCCAAATGGCCGGCTTCAGAGTAGGCTTGAAGATGAACTTCATCTGGTTCCTCTAACCCGTATTGTTTCACTTCGACGGTGACTGGACCCGCTTTGGTTTTTTCGAGCGGAATCTGAACTTCCATCTCCCCTGGCCGCACTAATTTCCACGAAGTCTGTATTTCTTCTTTTTGCTGATCTTTCAAGGTGACGCCGCGCACACAGGTTGCGTCATCGGACTGCAGATGCAGCGTATCGTTGCGGCCGACAACAAGGGTCGTTTGCTCGGACGATGGTATCGCCCAGGTTCTCGGGTGCGAGCTGCTGAAGGAGAAGCTTGGCCCTGTAAAGGGTTCGAACCCCCAATAACCATGAATGACCCCAGTACTCTGCGGATCCAAAGAAGCACCACCCAGCTTGCCCGTCTCAACTACCACACCCCCGCTCGCGGGATCCGCGGTGGCGGGTACCTCGATTCCCGGCCTCGCCTTGCTCTTAATATGCAGCCAGAAATCGTGCGCGATGTCAGTGGAGAATACTAGCGGAGATCCTTCGACAGGAAGCACAAGCGATGGACGTTGCAGGCAAAACATCTCGTTCGGATTTACAGGACGAAGGTTAGGCGATTGAACCACCCCGACTTCAGGCAGAGCAATCACCAGTACTGACATTGGCTTGTGAAAAGAAGGAGCGTTGTTGAGTTTCAAGTTTAACTCCGCTCGCTTGGGAAGAGCCAGAGCCGGGATGTATTGATATTCCGCAGTCCGCAAATTCTCGAGCATCCGAGCAAGATCGACCGCTGCTCCAACATAGGCGCTGTAAACCCCTCCTCCTGCGACGCGCGAAACGCTAAGCTGTCCGATCATGTCCGCACCCGCCCCGGAGGTAAGCGTAGTTATCATGGAGGGCGCACGTCCGTCATCCAGCACCAGCTCACCCGTATTCTGTACCAGGCAAGGCGCTTGCTGTTCGCTCGGCTTGTCGAAGCATTGCTGGTCAAGCTTGATGTTCAAGCTGCGCGCCAACAGGATTGAGCGGTCGCGAAGTTCCTGAGGGTCGAATTGGGAGGTCTCTCGAACCGCGTTCAGATAAGCATCCAACCGTGACCGATCCAGACTGACCTGATTCAGTTCCTGTGCCGCCCTCACAAACGCTCCGGGTTTTCCACGCACTGCTGATCGTAAAGTGGTGAAGTCCCCCCGCGTCTCCGGAGCCAAGAACAATAAGGCTTGCTGTGCGCCTGGCGGTACGGTAATCACGATACCCTCGTCGCGCATCTGTCGGCTCCAGGTCTCCGCTCTCGTGAACCAGCCTTCCGGCGGAGGGTTGGTAGCTCCTCGAAGGAATGCGGCGATCAGAAGGTAATGCACAGCCGGGTCGGCGGGTAGTTCCGGATGAACCCATATCCGATCTCCTGCTTGTAGACTGGGAACCTCCGAAATCACTAAGGTTTTGTTTTTGCGGGTTACCTTTACTTCGATCAATGGACCGGGCAAATCAAAAGGGGCCGGAACCGCTTGCGCTAGACCCACGAGGATGAAAAGCAGAAAGCATGACTTGCGGACATGACTCTGAAGCCTCATAAGTCTTCGGCCGTTGCTACCGCCGGACTTTCCATCCAGGCAACAAGCGGCGATGCCGACGATAGAATAGTGTCCGGGGAGTAAGCGGAGTCGCCGACTAAGATCCTGCAAAGGTTCCTCCAACTCTGCCTGCAGCTAGATCTTATCCGCCCCGCGCAACTCTGCGTTGAGACCGCTTTGGTAGTCAGCAAGTTTTTGTGTTTCTTGTCGAGCGCGGCCTGCATAGAAAATTAGCCCAAGGGAACGCCGATGACGCTGGGTAGGATTCCCGTTGGCACGATGAATGGTAATCGCGTGATGGATCAGAAGATCACCGGGCTCAGCAACGATCGGTACTTCCGCCTTAATATCTGCTTCTCCGTAGTCTGTGATCCCCTGCGAGAACCCGAGAATGTCCGTGCGTCCGTGAGGACGGAGGCCCCCACGGTGGGAACCCGGAACATAGCGAATGCAGCCATTGTTTTCGTCCACAGGGTCTAGGGCCAACCATAAGGTCACGGCTTCATTTGGTTCCAACATGAAGTAGTGACCGTCCTGATGAGGCGGCGTAGCCTTGTCTGTCCTTGGCGGCTTGTTGAACCACTCCAGTTCCTGAGCTACTACCCTGTCGGCTAGAAGCGTTTGCGCTAGGCCCGTCCACTTCGACCGCATGATCATGTCGGCAAAGTACGGGTCGTGCTGTTTAATTCGCGCCATTTGCTTGAGCGTGGACGGGTCGTCGCGGTTTTCGTAATACACGTCTGCGCGCGGAATCGCTGGAATGCGTTCGCTGATGTACCGGGTCAACTCATCATTCAGCTCCGCAAGTTCGGGAATGGACAAGAAGCCGCGCATCACGACGTAGCCGTCCCGGTCGAACGTGCTTTTCAGATTTCCCGGATCTTGCAGTTCGGTGGTCATAAGCGTCTCCATGTTCTTGAACGCAGATCAGTAACTGATGCCGGAATCAATCCAACTCTCCGTGACATCCGCGTTAACCGTGCGCAGCATCAATCCTTGATCGGGATCTGTGGAAACGGAGCGCAGCCGCAGATAGTTGAGCCCCTCCGATCGTCGGTTGTCCTGCACAACACCCGCAAGCTTGCCATCTACCAAGACCCGACATTGACGCGAATTCGTATCCCAATCCAAGGTGATTTCTAACCAATGATTCGCCGAGAGCTTGAAGTTGGGAAATATCTGCCCGTCCGCGGAGATTGGCAAATTGAAGACGTTGTGGAACTGGTCTTCCATGTCCCACGGAGTGGAGAAATGATCGGTCAAACCGACTAATGTTCCCCCGAAGCCGGGTCGTAACATAAGTTGCATCGTCAGACGTCCCCGCGCGCCTATCGGAAAATTCCACACCGCTCCCGCTGGCCAGCTTGTATTTGCCTTGCGCACAGACAGAACCTTCGTCCGGGGGTCACTCGAGTCCGATTCCAATTCCACACCCTTACTGCCGAATACCGACCAATCCTCAATTCCATTCGAGAAGGCGGCTGACTGCCGGGTCTCATAAATCCATCTCGGATCCAACAGCCGGAAGTTGCGTACCGTACCCTCTTCTACCCAGTTGGAAAAAAGTACCTGACCATCGGCCAGGAGTGTCGGGAATGTATACCCTATTCCGTAATCCCCTTGCAGCGACTCCGGTTCATTTCGAGTGGGGTCGCGCGCCACCTCCCGATACCCCCGCCAGTTCTTGCCCTCGTCTCTCGAGATGGCCCCGTGCAGTACGTAACGACCTCCGTAGCCATAGGGATACCGCAAGCAAGCATTTGAAAAAAGCAGGATGCTCCCATCTTTTAGGCGCAGCAGAGCAGCGGGCGCATCGGAGGAAATCAGACTGCTCGGCTGCGGTCTGCTCCACTTGGAGCCGTCGTCGGAGAAAGACTCGTAAAAACGGCCACGCTCCGTTCGAATCAGCATCCATACACGTCCATCCTTCAATTGCAGTGCCACCGGCTCGTTGGCACCGTAGGTAAACAGGTCCGGCGTTTCGACGGAGAGATCCTCATTCGAAGACCTCCACGTTTCCCCATCGTCGTCGGAGTACAGCACATTTACGGAATAGTCACCCACATAGGTGAAATCGAAGAATCCCCCACCGCGATTTTTCCAAGTGCGGGAATTTTCGAAAGAAAATGGCAACAATAGCCGACCGCTAACTAACTGGATACCGGAAAGCAGATCATCCCCGTGGCCCACCCAAATCCGCTTGGGCGTATCCCATCGCTTCCGGTCATTCAGGGAGCGGACATGCCAGATATCCAGAATCTCTCCGGGGCGATCTGGTTTTGCCTCCTCCTGTTTGGGGAAGAGCGTGCCGGAATTCCCGTCGCACAAAACCCAGATGTGGATCTCCCCTGAATGGTCCACAATCGCATTAAAGAGGCCAAACCCACCCGCATTTTTTGGCCATTGGAACAGGTCGTGCGCTTCTGACCACGCCCGGCCGTCGTCAGTCGAGTATCGACCTTGCATGGTCTGCTGCCCGGCTTGCCGCGCAATGGAGAGGGCGATAATTTCGCCGTCGGGCAATTGAAGCGCGCGGTACATGTTCTGACGGAAGGGATAATGCGCTGCAGGCGCCGCAGTGAAACTCGAGACAATGCGCGGGGGCCGCGGAACCGGGCTGGCACCAATCGCGAAGGGAGCGACAGCCAACACCGCCGTTATCCGCTGAACGGCACGGAGGAGGACCCCGGACGTCGAATCAGCCGCGATAAAATACATAACATATACCGTCTACAGAATACATATTATTACATTCAAGTGTCAATATAAACAATGTTATACGCGCAGCCAATATTAATATTATAGACGACTGTCGACATTAATTAATGATACTCTGGCTAAAATCGAACTTATCAATGAAGTTGGAATCGAGATCACTTGCGTCAATTGTCCCTAGCGCTGGAAGTGCTGGCCCTCTATGCACGGCGGGGTCGAGTTCGTCGGCGAACAGCAATTGCATCGATTTCCACGCGTAGCGTGCCGAGTCCAGCTTGCACGGTTGTCCGCGCCGGAAGTGAATCGCCAAAGAAATCTTGGTAAGCGCGATTCATTGCAGCAAAATCATTGAGATCCGCAAGAAAGACACCGCATCGAACAATTCCCGCTTTCTTACCTCCCGCCGCTTTCACAATGGCCTCGATATTTCGAAGCGCCTGGGTAACCTGGTCCTCGATCAAGGTAGCATCGATGGAACCAGTCGCTGGATTGCTCGCGACTTGTCCCGAGACGAAAATCAGATTTCCCGAAACAACCGCCTGCTCATAGGCGGCAACGGGTCGAGGGGCTTGTGTGGTACGAACCGCCGATTTCATAAGGGCAGACCTCGATTGCTATTTTCCCAGCAGCCAAGTGCGATTGAAGCGTGCCATCCGAATCTCTCGGCCGCCTTCTCGCAATTGCTGCTGCCAGACGACGATCATTGTTCCGTCTTCCGCTTGGACCGCCGAAGGGTAAGAGGCTTGATAAGGACCCCCGGTATCAACAACCACCCGCGGGGGGGACCAGGTCTTGCCGCCATCGCCCGAAATCGCGACGGCTAACGGGGAGCGGCCAGTGGCAGAGTCGTCCCATGCCACCAACACATCCCCGGAACCGTCAAGCTTCCAAAGGGCGGCTGGAGAATTGTGGGCTGTCAGGGAACTGGCCAGTGGCTGTTCCCAGGACTTGCCACCGTCGCTGCTCCAGGATTGAAAAAATTGAGTGCCAGCCGTCCGCATGAGTGCCATGATCCGACCGTCCGCCAGCACAACGGTTGCCGGCTCATCCAGACCGGATACGGAATGGGGCGAAGTCTTGGGGATCTCCGCGTACATGTCGCCACCGGCATGCCAGGTTTTGCCACCATACACGGAGTACAAGACCCCTGACTTGATATTCATCTCGCCTTCCGAGGTGGGCGGCATCCCTTGCTCGGCCCAGGTATCCCAGGCGTAGCCGATTAGTAGAGTTCCATCAGCTAGGCGATGGCCCTGATGGATTTTTCCCGCGATATACCGATGCGGCGTCTGGAGAAGAAGTTCGTCGCCCCAGCGAATGCCGTCTTTGCTTTCCCGCATGTAGATGAGGCTCCGATCTATTGTCCCCGGTTTTGGTATCGTGGTGGAGAAAGCCAGAACGCGATCACCGTCGACCAACAGGTTCGGATCGGCATCTTCGAGTTCAGGATGGTCAAAGATAATCGTCGGGTGTGACCAGTCTTTACCCCCATCGTCGGAAGCGCTGGCAGCAATTTTCATTTTCGCAGGCTTGGCCGCGGTCTCTACCGCAAAGACGCATAGGAGTCTGCCGCCGGGCAACCGAGCAATCACCGGATATGCATTCAGCACGAACCCTCGAGGGTTGGAACCTGCGATTGTGCCAGTTTCGAACATTGGCTGTTCTGCGAAGGCAAGTCCAGTTAGCAACTGGAGTGCTACGAAAGCGTAACTCCAGATCTTTGAATCAGAATGCATCTCGCACTTCCTCCAATCCGCGAATTCGTAACGAGTCCGCCCGTCGAGGCGAGCATTAAATAGCGGTCCAACCACCATCTACTGGAAGATTTTGGCCGGTTACATATCGCGATGCCTCCGATGCCAAGAAAACTACGGGGCCCTTGATGTCATCCGGCTCGGCCATCCGCCCCAAGGGGGTGCGACGCGAGTAATTCGGCACAAACTCGACCGGCGTATCCTCGTTGCGGAAACCGCCCGGCGAAAGGCAGTTTGCGCGCACATTGAAAGGCGCGAGAAAGCTCGCCAAATAGCGCGTCAGGCTGATCATTCCCCCTTTGGCAAAGGCGTAATTCACCGGATTGCTGAGTTGTGTGCCTTTATAGATCGTGGCATCATAGCCGACCATGCCGTAGATGGACGCAATGTTGATGATTGCGCCCGACAGTGCCTCCTGCATAGATTCGGAGAAGATCTGGCAGGCAAGAAAAAGGCCTGTGGAGTTAACCTTCATCGCAGTCTCCCATTCTGCGACGGTTACGTTGCGTAAGTCCCCGCCGGAGCGGGCGACCGCATTGTTCACTAGAACGTCCAGGCGACCATGATGGTCGAGAATCTTCTCTTGTAAACAACGAATCGAGGACTCGGATGTCAGATCGAGTTTGGCCGCTTCAACACTCAGGCCTTCGGAGTGCATTAGTTCCGCAAGTCCTTTGCACTTTGTCGTATCGCGCGATGCGATGATAACGTGTGCCCCGGCTTCTGCCAGCGCGCGCACAATGTGAACGCCATAAATACCCGCACCCCCGGTTACTAACGCGACTTTGCCGTCAATTTGAAACAATCGCATGGTCCGGCGGATCACAGGTACATTACTCATCGCTGCTTCCTCCGACACGAGCACCCGCGTCGACTTGCCTCCATCGTACCCCCAGTTGACTATGATAAGGAGAAGATCAAGGACTATCTTTGCGGCGGTCCGCCAACCGGCGGCTCGAACCCTCCCTCCGGTGCACGGCATGGCGAAATGTTTCACATGATGAGTGTAATCACCGATATTTCTGAAGAGTTTCCC
This sequence comes from Acidobacteriaceae bacterium, assembly GCA_003169715.1. GTDB lineage: Bacteria > Acidobacteriota > Terriglobia > Terriglobales > Acidobacteriaceae > PALSA-188. The sequence continues at coordinate 11,148 of PNAR01000353.1, forward strand.
ATCTCCCTTCCAGCCGCTCAAGAAAGATGCTCCTGACGACGACGAAGTACGATAGTAGCGCGGCGAGGCCAACCAGATTCCTGCAAATCATTTTATAAGAGCGCCTGATTCGGAGAAAACTCGTCCGAGGCAGCGTGATTAATAGCTGAGCTTATCTGCGTCCAGATGACCGGAAAGGATCGCAGCCCCTTCCGGTCAGCGGAGGGGAACTCAGAACGAGTAACGAACAGCCACTTGCACCTCGCGTCCGTTGCGCGCCTGCGTGACCTCGGCCCCCGAAGCCGAGTTGAAGAAGTAGTTGCCACTGGGACCGATTAGGTTTGCATGATTGAAAAGATTGAACGCCTCTCCTCGAATCTGAAAAGTCTGCCGTTCGGTAATGTGGAAGTACTTCTCCATCCCATAGTCGACGTCATTGGTCGGAGGCCCAGTGATGGAGTTCGGACGCGCATCTCCCTGCAGGTCGATCAACGAACTCTTGCCTGTAATGGGATTTACGTAGGTCGTCGGCTGATGGCTAGGGAAGCAACTGAAATCGAACCACCGGGTCGGGGTTCGCTGGCTTCTGGGAAGAGCCCCGCTACACGTTTGGTCCGGCAACTCCAAGTTGGACATATACACAGTGAATGGAAAACCGGTCTGATAGGTATAAATAAGATTCGAACGCCAGCCACCAAGGATGCCATTCAGTGCCCGGTTCCAGTTATTTCCAAATGCCTTGTCCTTGCCGAACGGCAATTCGTAGGTTCCGGAGACGGTCAGACGATGACGGACATCGAAGTCGGCATTTGACCACACTTTTTTTACCACGTTGCCATTTGCGTTGACGTCGTTGAGGAGGTTCTCGTTAGCCGAGTCGTTCGACGCGTCGGTGATAGCATGCGACCATGTGTAGCTCGCCAGCATGCGTAGGCCATGCGAATAATTCTTATGCAGAGTGGCTTGCAGGGCGTCATAGCGGGAGCCAAAACCCTTAGTTTGGACGGTAAAGTTGCTGAGGCCGTTGGCCAGGGCTTTCGCGTACGCGGAGGGGAAGAGCTCTTGGAGGCTAGCCGGGCCGCCCAAGTTGGTGCCAGTGCTACCCACGTATCCAACCTCAACACCAAACTCGCCCCCAAGATCGCGGGCAACTGTGAGGTTCCATTGCTGCACATAGCTGCCCGGATAGTACGGAGCATTGGGCATGAAATCGCCCGGGTTGGCTCCCCGGAGGTAGCTCAAACCGTAAGGCACCTGGTCCACGGTGGTCAGGTGTCGCTGGCCATCAGGCCAACATGACGGGCAGCCCGGTGTGGAATAGACCTGACCTTGAAATGGAGCAACCCAGGAACCGTACATGGTGGTAGATGCATTTTCCGTCGTGTAGAACATTCCATAACCGCCGCGAACCGATGTGCGATTGCCGCCGAAGGGGCGCCATGCGAAGCCGAACCGTGGTGAGAAATTGCGGGGGTTTGGGCTGTAAGGCCGATTCGGACCGCCGGTCTCGTACTTAAAAGAGAGTTGGCTAAGCAGATTCTGAGGCACGCCCTTAGCGTACACAGGCAGGCCAGTATTGTAGTCGAAGGTCATGAACTGATTGTTGGTGTCGGCAAAGGGCTGCTCATAATCGTACCGCAAACCTAGATTCAGGGTAAGCCGAGGGGTCACCTTCCAGTCGTCTTGCACGTAGGTCCCGAACACATTGCGAAGGAGAGGCATATTCAAAGGCCCTTCCGAGCCACCTAGGCCAACGTACATATGGTTTGGAAGACCCATCAAGACATCAGTAAAAGTTGATCCGGTGACACCATAGTATTGGTTAAGGCCAGTCCCATAATTCAGGTCGCCATCCAGAAGGCCAAAGTAGTAAGCCGTTACACCACCCTCATACTGCCACTTATACATGTCGCGCGAGAACTCGCCGCCGAAGGCAAGCGTGTGGGTACCCTTCACCCAAACGAGATTATCCTTTGCGTAGTAGCTCTTATTCCAGTGAACGAAGTTGCCATCGTTACCAATGTCAAACCGCTGGTATCCGACAGTATAAAACAGAATACGACAGGTGCCTGGCACAGTATTAGTTGTGGCATCGAAGCCCCACGATGCGCAGTAATTCTTGTCGTTTAACACGAACTGGTCTCCCGACAGATACCAGGCGAAGCTGGACTTGAAGTCATTTATTAGTTGTGGTGTAAACATGTGGGTCCACGAACCGGCCAGGGTTCGATTGTGTTCAGCGTCTTCCTTATTGCCGTAGGCAGTGAAATATGAGGTCTCGTTGTCGTAGTTGTCATAGTCGAACGTAACGCTTAAGTTGTCCTTCTCCGAGATCTTGTGGTCAACCCTGCCCAGGAACTTTCTTTGCGTGTCGCGACCGCCCTCAAATACGCGGTAATTCAGGAAGGGATCGCCGCTATAATTTGGCTGCGGCCACAGGTCCATCAACTTTTGGCCGACCGGATTGATGTAGGATGAGGGCAGGATATTGCTCGCGATAGGCTGGCCCGTATAGGGATCCATCAATTGATCCGGCTGACCCGACCAAGGATTGATCGATTGCGTGAGATTCCCCTGTCTTTCCAGCGCCGTCGGAGCAAAACCCACGAGCTCCTTCCCAGGCGTTACCTGGTGGGAGAACTCCGTGCTAAAAAAGAAAAATGTCTTGTTCTTGATAATGGGTCCCCCAATCGTCCCCCCATACTGATTGAGAAGATAGTTCGCCAGTTTGTCGCGTTGACCGATGTAGAAAACGGGTAGGGCATCGAGCGCCTTGTTACGGAGGTATTCGTAGGCGGTGCCATGGAACGCATTCGATCCTGACTTGGTGACGATGCTCACGATGGCGCCGCCGGCACGACCGTATTGCGCCGAATACATGTTGGTCATGACGCGAAATTCAGCGACTGCATCGAGTGACGGTGATGCCTGGAGCGTGTTGTAAAGCGGATCGGTATTTGTGGCACCGTCAATATAATATGAGTTGTACCCCCCGCGCGCGCCATTGAAACTTACATCCACGCCTTTACTCTGTTCCACACCGCGTTTGGGATTGCCGGAAACAGCACCGGGTTCGAGTGCCGCCAATGCGAGGAATTGTCGGCCATTAAGCGGGAGGTGTGCGATGTCTTGACTGGTGACGACATCGCCGCGTTCGGCGGTTTCCGTATTAATCTGGGCCGAGGTGGAGGAAACGGTTACCACTTCGTTTGCTGAACCGATTTTCAGGTGGAGATCGGTGCGATGCACATCTCCAACGTTCAAGACAATGTCTTGTATTTGGCTGCGCTCGAACCCATGGGCATCTACGTCAAGCTTGTACGTCCCGGGGTTCAACAGGGAGAAGCGA
>PNAR01000478.1 GCA_003169715.1 Acidobacteriaceae bacterium
TCTGTCACCGCCTGATCGGGGTCTTTAGGAAACAATAAGTAACCGTAAAGATAGTGCGTATTCGGTGCGGCGGGAAAGCGCTGAAACAAGTCCTGGAACCTTTGTTGCGCGGCTTTCTGATCGTCCGCCATGAATTGAAAGGCTGCGTCTCCTGCCAGGCCGAGCAACTCGTGCTGACTCGCTTCGACTTCTTTCGGTAACAGCGGCATCCGTAAGCCCGCCAAGCCAATGCCTTCCAATAGTTCGGGGTTCGCCACGCCCTTGGCCAGCAGTCCGTACGTTTGCAGCGCTTCTTCAAACCTGCCATTTCGAGTGAGCAACAGTGCTTCGTGGTATTGCAGTATCTCCGCATTTCGCGGCCGGTTCGCCGCCCCTAAGGCGAGGCCTCGCTGAATATCCTGCAACGATTGCACATACTCGCCGGTTTCAAACTCACATAGTCCTCGCAACGCAATGGCCGGGCCAGCGTTTGGATTGATTTCTATGTAATGGGTGAGAGCATCGCGGGCCGGAGCATACGCGTCGGTGGCGTACTGTAACGATCCGAGAAACCACCAGCCATCCGGCCATTTTGGATTAAGCGCGACCGCCTGCTTGTAGAGATCAATCGCCTGCGGGAGATTATTCTGCTCGCGAGCCGCGGACGCTTGCGAAACCAGTTCATCGAAACCAGATGGTTCCTGCGCAGAAGCGGTAGGCGGAAAAACGACGTTCACTAAAATCGCGGGGAGCAACGCCGTGTAAAACAAGCCAAAGATAAGGAATGCGGATAGCAAATAGTGAAGTTTGCCCATTCGTTGCTTGGAGCCGTTTGGCGGGGTCATCGCAACTGCCAGTGCATCCAGCTTGCATTACCTAAGGCTTGCACAGAAGGTTAAGGGCACTGGAGTATTTCCCTTCGGAACGATTATCGTACCACGGCCTTGGGTTGGCTTGGCGGCTCCGAAAGACTTGGGACCACCTCGTGGAGAAAGATCGCATGGGCCGAAGATTCGTCTTAGTTATTAGGCGCTGAACCCTTCGCCTGCGTTGCCGCCTCCGGCGCCAACGGTAAACCAACCTCCAGCGTGCCGATATGGTCGGTCGCTTTGTCTCGTACTCCGACGCGTATCGAAGCGGCCTTAATGGGCACATCAATGTTCTGTAGAACGTGATAGCCGGTATGTTGAGGAGTGGATTGTTCGGCGGCCGAGGCAGGGTCGCTCGCCACTTGGACAATGCTGTTGAGAATCACTCCATCAGCGTCATAGACGACAGTCGTAAATTCAAGATTTTCGCCCTCTCCGCCCGGGAGGTTTTGCCTGAACTGGCGATTGGGAACAAAGAAATCCGCGACGTAAGGCTGGACTTGAAACTGCGCTAGCGGCTTGTCTTTGTGATGCTTCGCCGCAAAAGCGGGCTGATCCGCAAAATGATTCAATTGAGCCGGTGTTGCCGCTGCCGCTGGTGCAACGGGATGAATGTGAACGCTAAAGAATACTTCATGCGCCTGAGGTGCGCCGTGCTGCATATTCGCATAAAGCAATTCGCCGGGCTGGCTGGCGGAAGGCTCCGTGGAGGAATCCGATGCTCTGTAGGTTGTATGCCGTGGCGAGGTAGGATCATCCCCATAGTACGAACGGCGATATGACAAATGATAGCCACGGCGCGCAAGCTCCACTTCGATGGCCCGCAGGTTGCCATTGTAGTTTTCATTCGTCGGTGAGTAGCTAAGGGTGTAGTAATTTGCGCCCATTTCGGTAATTTTGGACAAAGACTCTTTGAGGCCATTATTGCTATGGAAGGCATGGCCTCCGGTCTCATACGCAATTTCGTCTTGCGTGGCATAGCTGCTGTTCAGCAAAGAATAGCCCGGACCGGGAGCGTCGTTGCCCCCAGCACCGCTTGTAGCGGGTGGACCTCCTGCGGATCCAGGGCCGCTTGCAGCGGGTGCACTTCCAGCGGTTCCCGTACTCCGGTCGCCGCTGCGAGAATCGGAATAAACTCCGCCCCCCGGCGTCGCCCCTGATGGAGCATAAGAATCCGTTACCACTACTCCCCGAACGTCCACGGGATAAATGGCGACCTGACCCCTCGCCATTGTGTTTAGCGTGTTCTTGATTTCCTCGCGGTAAGTCTGGCCATCGTCGTCGCTGGGGAAAAGCGTCAGCGGAAACGCGCCCGAGAACCAAATCAAGTTCTTGCGCCCGGCTAATCCATCCAGAAAATTGGCGATGTCATCGAGCACAGAAACCATCATGCGGACGTCTCCGCGCCCAGAGTTACGGCCCATGAGGAAAATTCTGGGTACGTGAGGCTTTGCCGAGTTTGGATCCAGTGCGGCAAGCAATTCCTTCCGGTCGTCAGTAAAACCCTGGATTAGACGGAGCTCGTCCGAAAGCACGAAAATTGCGAAACGGGTTCCTTCCGGTTTCGTATTGATGAAGGTCAGCAACTGCTTTCGAGCCGTGGCTTGGTCGTCAATTTCCGTATTGACGAGGTCATAGAGAAGGACATACAGCGGGCCTCGCTCCGGCATGGCCGGGAGGTCCAAATAAGTGTTTGCAGGAAGCTGCGGAAGTTTCGGGGGTGCGTATTCGGCCGTCCAATCATGAGTGTCGAAAGATAATATCTGTTGCGGTTTGCCGTCCTCCCGCACTGAAAAGTCTTTTTCAGTCAAGCCACGAACCGGGTTTCCGTTCGAGTCCGTCACCACAACATCTACAACAACGCGCCGAACCATTCTCTTCAGTACGAGATTGCCCGTCTGCCCGGACTCAGGGACGGTGCTTTGCTGCGCAACTAACTGCGGAGAACCCAACAGGCCCAGCAATAAAATAGAGGACAAGAAGCGCACGTAAGCCGGAATGTGGATGCTCATAAGACGTCCTTCCAAACAGTTGTAGGGCCCCGGGGATAATAACTAAGACCAGCTTATTTTATACCTAACTCGTAGCCCTGAAAGCGCTTCGCAAGCGCTCCGGCTGAGGAATTGATAGCCGGTTCTCGAAAACTATCTTGCGGCGTGCTCGACGGGCGTGGTGGACTTATCTGGTTGTCCACCCAGTTTCGCCAGGTAGTGCTTCACGACTTCCGCCTCTTTGCCGTCCGCGAATTTTAGGAACTCGCGGAGCTGCGCCATCTCATTGGCCATGTCGCCTTTCGCCTCATAAATTTCCGCCAATAAATAATGGAGTTGACGGGGGTCCACATCATCTTCGGCAAATTGTGAAGCTCTCAGCCCGCTCTTTTCCGCGTCCCCAAAGTGATGAAGACTGAAGTTCGCTCCCGCATTGAACATGTAACTTACTGCATTGGTCGCGGGGTCAAGCGCCAATGCTCGTTCGCTCTGCTTCAGCACCTCATTCCAATCCTGGGAATGTGAAGCGAGATCCGCCAGGCAGAGATAGGCAGGTACGAATGTCGGATCAACCTTCGAAGCATGAAGACATGACTCCCGCGCCATCGCGGATAAAAAATTCGATTTAGCGGAGAAGCAACTGCGCAAGGCCGTGCAAAAGTATTCTGGATACTCCGCCATGTGGGTTTTGCTTGGCCAGGTACAGGAAAAACATGATGAAA
>PNAR01000520.1 GCA_003169715.1 Acidobacteriaceae bacterium
CCAATTGAGCTAGCGGTGCGTTTTCCAAGGTAAACGGCTTATTTCTCGAATGCAACTTTGACATTTGTATCCCCTCATTGTATCCTTCAGGTCTGGCAATGAGGAAATCTGACCAAACATCGGATTGGGAAGCATCAAAAGAGCAAAACTTGATCCGTTATCGACCATCGGGCACGTATTTCGCACGCTTCAAAGCGGGGGGCAAGCTGATCCGAAAGACTTTGAAGACCCCCGTTTTCTCGGTCGCCAAGCTGCGGTTGCCCGACATGATTAGGAAGCATCGCCGCGTCGCGGAATCTCGTCGTCGGTTTGTCACCGGCAAAAGCACGGTCGGCGATGCCATCCAAGCTTACCGTGACAAGCTCGACGCGAACCCTGCACTCAAACCGCGTTCCAAGGATTATTACCGGCTCATCTTGGACTTCACCATCGGCTCGTGGCCTGAACTGCTAGGCTCGGATATACGTGAAATCACCGATCATGATTGCAGGAAATGGCTTGTTCGTTTTCGGCTGAAATATGCTCCGAGCGTTACGAACAACGCGATTGGCGTTATGCGCGCAGTGTTCGCGGACGCGGTCGATACCGGTGCGAGGTTTGATAATCCAACAGCTCATCTAAAGCGCACCAGAATCCATGCCAAGAAACTCAAGCTGCCATCGCGACAGCAGTTTCTGGAATTTGTTGACGCAATCGCAACGGGCGGCAGCCGATATTCTAAAGACTGCGCCACGATGGTTCGACTTCTCGCTTACTCGGGGCTGAGGATCGGAGAAGCTATTCACGTGACGTGGCGTGATGTCGATTGGCAACGCGGGAAATTGCACGTTCGGGGTGATCCCGTGACCGGGACAAAGAACAACGAGGTTCGTATTCTGTCCATGATCCCTGAGCTACAAACCCTGCTCGAAGAATTGCGGCAAAGCCGGAATGATGATCCGTTGGAAGTCCGGGTTCTAAAGGTGCGTGAATGCCAAAAAAGTATGGATCGCGCCGCCAAAATCGTGGACATGGAGCGCATCACCCACCATGATCTTCGCCATTTATTCGCGACGATCTCCATTGAAGCCGGGGTGGATGTTCCGACCGTTTCGCGATGGCTCGGCCACAAAGATGGCGGTGCCCTGTGCATGAAAACATATGGCCATCTTCGCGACGAGCATAGTGCGGCTCAGGCAAAAAGGGTTCGATTTGCGTTAAAATGATCGGAGAGAATCTGCTTCGACGCTGCGAGGATGGACGATTAAGAGTCGACGGGGTCGTTCATAACTCGCTCGAAGACGAAACCTTAATCGAGTCTCTTGAACAACCAGTCAGCGGTTTTTCACTTCTGGTCACTGAAGTCGCCGGGTTCCCCGAACGGGCGTATTTTCTTCCATTATTTGGCTCCGGCAGCGATCCCATCCCGTTCTATCCGGTATGGACGCCGACACTCCGGGTGTTGATACGCCCAACTGACAAGTTTGATGTTGCGCGCGGTAATCTGTTTGCAACATGCATTCTAGGAGGGGGGTATCTTTATATCGATACAATTTGCGCCGCTCTTCCGAGCGCCCTTCTATTGCCACATACGTCGTGGCCCGCATCCCTGTGGTTTTCGATTTGCACCGGTGCAGTGGACGACATCAATGATTACGGTGGCATTTCGGTTGCCGTGGAGAGGCAAAGCAATGCCGATGAAGCTTTCATCGGCGGCTTACAGTCGCTTCCAGAAAACTTCAAAACATCCAAAAATGCAGGCTTGTTAAAGATTGCCGCTCTTTGGAATTATTGGGAATCGCAACGCGATAATAAACTGTGCGTGCGCGCCGATGACATCAATGCCCTTAACATTTTCGGTCTGACCGCACGCGGAGGCCCGATGAAAGAAGACAACCTACAGAAAATTTGCCGAAAGGCGGGGTTCACCTTTGGTAAATCGTTGCCGGTCGTAGAAGGATTTCTGCCCACTCCGACTACACTCGGAGGGAATTAATTTTCCCGAATCTCAGCGAGAATTCCAACGAACAGCGGATTAGCAGCCGGACTACTCACCGCTAGCTGTCAAGAGATTTTGACCGACAATCACTGTTGTTGACTGTCGGGCAGATTTCTTTGCCACCATGTGGCCTGTGGGTAATGAACCTACATGCACTCGATTCGGCAAATACCAGCCACTAACTCCGGCGTTTTAACGTACACCGTACGTGAGACGGCAGACCTTCTGGGGGTATCTCCTTTTACAATCTACCGACTGCTTCAACGAGGAAAGCTGCGCGCTATTTCGTCGATCCGGCATAAACGCATTCCAAAGGCGGAACTAAATCGATTTCTGAATCATTAACCGCCGACCCAATGACTCAAAGGCAACTATTAAGCGCGGTGCTCCAAGGGGAATTCGTAGTTGTGGGCGAGCTGCGCGGAGTAAGGCCGGAGGACACTTCGGTTTTCGATGACGTTACAGGTGAAGCTATCCCGTCAGCCCGAGCGATCTATCTGATCGAACGGCTCCATTCGGGTATGACCGTCCCGATGACTATCTACCAAAAATTCCCGGACTTTGTCGCCGCCGACGAGGCCTGTTCACGGTATAGAAAGGGCAAAAGGTATGCGTTCTATCTCGAAAGCTTGTACCGGACAAGCGGTTATTGGGCTGGGTGGATAGGGGAGCGTGAACCAAAGCCGATTGGCGCTCGAAGGCCGTCACAGGGCAGGCGGGCATTAGCCTATCCCTAATCTTGTATAATACTAAACATCTCCACAAACCCTAGGTGAAGAAGACCAAAGCCGCCTTTCTCTTGTCTTGCCGAGGGCTCGCTCAGCAGGGGCCTATTTTCCAGTGGACGTTCACCTTTGCGGAAGTCATCGCCGTAAAGATAGCCCGGAAGAGATGGAATCACCTGCTTACACTCTTGCTCCGCTCGTGGCCGATGCTTCAAGGCATTAGAGTTTTCGAATTGCACAAAGAACACGGCCTGCACGTCCACGTCCTAGTAAACCGACGTATCGATGTCATTGCGGTTCGGAAACTGGCCGAGCAGGCTGGCTGGGGCAGAATTCATGTTAAACAAATTCCAGCTCGCCAAGCCTCCTACGTCGGTAAGGATTTGACTAAAAAGCGTGCGCGCTGTTTGAGGGGATGGAGGCTATGGGCTCCTTTTGGCAAGGGTTGGCAACCCGTGAAGGCAAAGAACATCGTCTCCCATTCGCTGTTCAGCACCCTCTACCAAGCATGTAAGGCGTGGCAGGGCTGGACAGGCCGAAGCGGTTTCCCCGACCGCATGATTCTTGTTCGCAAAATCCTTTTCAGTACGATCGAAGGAGGCTGGGAGCCGGGCCTCGGCCCAGACTGCAAATTATATTCGATGTGCTCGCCGGAAGAACTTGGACTAGACCGATGGCCATCGTCATGATGCCCTTTGTGGGCCTGCCAGCCAGACTGCGCACCGTAGCGGAGGGCCACCGGCACACCCGCAGCGGAGGTGCGCGCCCCAACCCGGCGAGCTACCACTTCAACTGGCCATCAGAACGCCAAGACACTTGCTCGGTGAGGCCGGGTGCTGAACGCATTTGGTGGTCAATGATCGGCGGCCAGCGGACTCCCAGCTACTGCCAAATGGCCATGGGCCTCACGAGGTAATTGTGGCATCGTGATCCTAATAGTAATAGCACATAACAATGGTAGGAAACCAACCGAGAAAAGCAGGACAGAAGTATTTATTCTTCCTCACCGAAGGTAGAGGAAAAACGAGCGCGCTAGCGCTCGTCGACCAGCTTGACCAGCCCGACCGACATCTTGTTTTGCATGTCGGTTCAGCAGTCAGTTTGGTGTCCGGTTTTGCATGTTGGTTTAGCGGCCGTTTTTGCACGTCAATTTGGCATGCAACAAGTAGATGACGGGCGACGATCAGTGTCGGTAAGCGTTATGTGAATCTGGTCGAGTTACCAATACGGTCAACGCGCGCACTGCGAGCCCGCCAGCACCACTCTGTCTACCCGAGTAGTGTCAGGGGCGGACGCGAGCTTCGGAGCGTTTTAATCGACCCACAGGCGCTAGAACGTGGGCGTTTGATTGAGAAGGATACAGCGGTCGAAGGGGTTGTGAATTTGACTGCCAAACCTGCGTGCAGTTACGCAGTTCGTTTAAGCTGCTAGTTCGACAACCGATTTGACAGATGGTTCCTGACGTGGTAAGCTACGCTTGCATCAAGAGAAGTTCGGCTCATGGCTCGGCTCATGGCCGGGTCGGCAACCGACACGGAGAACCACACGGCCTTTGAACTGACCGTTAGTTCAGATGTCGGCGGCGCAGGAGCTGCCAGCAGGAACTCTCCACGGAATGAAGTGGCCGTCTTGCTTGTTGTAGAACGGCTCTTTCATTTTCGGCTTTGGTGCATCCGAATCAAAAAACAATGCACGCCTTCCTTCTATTTTTTTTTCTTCTGTGGTTGCTACGCCGGGACGATGACCGTTAGGGCGTTGGCCTCTCAAACGAAAAGACAGATGCCGTGACGAGTAACCTGTCCGTCTACACACTAATCGATGCCGAATCAGTTTGTCCCCCATCTCGTCGTCCACCATCGTCGGCGGGTACCTCAACCGATTCTGCCGGTGAACTACGAGTTCTTCTTGGCCGTCGAGTTACCAAAAGGCATCGCTGGGATGTCGTTGATCGAGCAACTGAGGGTCGCAAAAGCCGCGACCGCTCGAAGGCGGGCGTATCCCTACTCTGGCCCGTTCGGCCCGATTGTTTCGTTCGAGTTCCGTTGCGCCGCCAGTTTGAGCATTTACATGAACGCCGAAGGAGACTTTGCCGGATAGCATGAAGAAAAAGAAACGGAAAGCTCCCAAGTTAGACGAGCAATTCGTCGTTGGATGCCGGAAAGATGGGTTCTGCTGGCTCGTGCCAAAGGTTCCCGACGAACCAGCGGACGATCAGAACTTGGAAGCAGCTCGGCGATTCGCGTCCCTGACCGAAGCCATATCGGTGTCCACCAAACACGTCGCCAACGTGTTCGAGGTAGTCATCGACGAACACGGAAATGAAAGCCTCTGCGAACTTATGGTCGATCTCGACAACATCAACCTAGCGCCTTTCGATGGCTGCTATTGGCTGATGAATGAGCTGTGCATTGGCCCTAGCCCGATCTGCCTGCATCCAGATGCAACGGAGCAGCGCATAGCCCGGTTTAAACGCGCCGGGGTTCGTTGTGTCGTCAGTCTCCTAAGTCGAGCGGAGTTGTTTTGGTCAAACGAAAAACGGAACGAGTTATGGCTTGAGACCTTCCACCATCACATTTTTCCGATCCGCGACGGCGGTGTTCCGACTTCCTCAATGATGGCTTTGATCCTCGATGTCATCGACGAAGCGGTCGGGCGTGGCCACACGACGTTTGTTCACTGTTTTTCAGGAAGGGGTCGGGCCGGTTTGGTAGCCGCGTGTTTCGCGGCAAGGCATGGTGTCGCGACTGGCGAGTCTATACTCAATTTTCTGGCAAAACGCCGCATGGAGTACGGTCTGTTTCAGCTCTCTCCGGAGACCGCCCAGCAACGACAATTTTCCCGAGACTGGAGGGAAGGTCAGTAGTGACAAAACCAAGAAAGAGCGCAAGCCGAGCCGTCCTTTGCGCACCAGCACGACCAACCGACCAGTCGTTTCGACGAAGTGGCCAATCGCGCCTGTCCTTGATCCCCTGCAAATCCAAGCCGTCACGGGGTGGCACTGCGCAGAGGAAAACGGCGCGTGGGACATCGAGGCCATTGTTCGCGATTTGGGCCGCCACATTGTACACTCTCATCTGTCCGGTAGGCCCAACCGTTCTGATGGCCCGACGAATTGGTATACGGTCGTTTTCGCCCTTAAGCCAGACCTCCTCGTTGCGATCGGCCAGCCGGTGCCCCGTTATGGCCTCTTGCGTGTCTGGGCCCGTTCTCCCGAGCGGGCAGAATCGGAGTTCCGGCGTCTACGTAATGCTTATTTCCGACCACCTCCGGCTCGCATGGACGCGGACAAAGCGGAGTTTTTTGTCCTTACAATCCGGTCGGGCGAGCCCATGGCGCGTGCCGTTACGATTTCTCCAAAAATCCGCACGGCGGCGGAACTTTGTCTCCATTACGGTAAGGATTTTGAAAAGTGGCATCGCCAGTTTGTCGCTCAGCTAAAGGTTCGACAGAACGGGGTCACCATCCTTCGCGGTTCTCCGGGCACCGGAAAGTCGACCTACGTGCGTCATCTCCTCTACGGGCTGAAGGAAACGCACCGCTTCTATTGTTTGCCCATAAGCGCTTACGCAATGCTCAGTTCACCGGCCTACGTGGATTTCTGGATCGCCGAAACGGATCATCACAAAAATGTTTCCAAAGTTGTGGTAATCGAGGACGCCGAAGGTCTGCTCGTAGAGCGTGGCAGCGATAACCAAGAATCACTTTCAAACCTTCTTAATATCGCCGATGGATTTCTAGGCGATTTCCTAAGATTGCACGTAATCTGCACAGTCAATGCGGCGGTTTCCAAACTTGATCCCGCTATTGTTCGTCCCGGTCGCTTGATCGCCACACGTGAGTTTCGTCGACTCACGCCTGCCGAGGCTGAGGCACTCGCTTGTACGCGTGGGCTTATCCTGCAACCGCAGGCGGACTATTCGTTAGCTGAAATTTATAACGGCTTTCGTCTTGGCGAGGACAGCACGGCAGAAAAACGACATGTCGGATTTGCCGTCTGAACATGGCATTCGAAAGCCTTGCCGAACCCGCGCGAACCGTCCGCGCGGCGAGAAGAAAAGGACGAAAAAAGGCGTCAAAGTGTCAAGTGGTTTTCCAAACACGCATGACGATCTTTTGTTGGGTAGTTTCAATGCCTTTTGGTCGTTTGGCCCGAGAGGCGTAGGGGTATTGGGTTGGCCTTTTGGCCTGTACGGATATCCTTTGAACTCGCACGACCAGATATTTGGTGTTTTTCGAGCCCGTACAGAGGTGTTTCGTAGCGTCGTACCCGAATGCCGCAGAGCGCACATGGAGGGCGTTTATTTTTCTGTACTTGTCGCTCGCTTAGGTGGGCCGATTTCCCCGCCCGTGACGGTCAATGTTGGCCGAAAAGCCAGCCGATTTTCACCTTTAGAATCTTAATTGAGGTCGTAAACTTCAACCACCGCGGTGCCCGTCGTTCCGCCAGTGCCGAGCACAATTCCGGTGTAGGGGCCCGGCGACAGCGTCGCGACTATGCCGGACTCCAATGGGTTTGTCGGCGCGAGACCCGCAGCGGTCAGTTGCGCCGCTTGAGCCGGGTCATCCTGCCAGTCGTTATTGGCGGCCAAGAGCGCTCCATTACCGTCGTGCAGCTCCAGAGAGGGATCGGCAAAGGCGTAGCGAAGAAAGGCAAATCCCGCGGCGATCGCGAGCAGACAGCCGGCAACGGTCGTAAGGGTGCGAGCGAAACGTTTGGCGTCGCGCAGCCGCATCAGAAATTGAGACGGACCCGCGCGATCAGCGTTCGCTCCCGCGGCAGCTCGTTGTAATAGTTGAGCGGATTCAATTTGTAATCCTGATCCGTCATGTTCAGGAACCCGAGCGTAATATCACCAAAATTTCGCCGGAATCGATAGCCGACATAAGCATTTGCCTGAAAGATCTCGTCGCCGGGAATGTCCGGCGAATAACCGACATTACTTTGTCGCGCCCAGTAGCCTTCGAGCCGCGCGAAGAAACCAGACCGGTGATTGTAGAGTGCCCAAAGCTGCCCTTGATGCAGGGTCGCCTTCTCCCGGTGATCGGCCCCCGGCACAACGGCTGTTGGAATATCGGAAAAGAT
>PNAR01000286.1 GCA_003169715.1 Acidobacteriaceae bacterium
ATCCAATCAACTCGTCGCGGGGTGAGGGTGTTACGAAACTCGAGTGCTGCGGGAGAACGTGGGAGAAAGAAGTGGTTCAGTGTGCCAGCCCGCCAGGACTTCCGGTATGTACACGAGAGACAGCACTAGTTGGGCAGTTCGGTCAAGAATTCCAAGCCGAGGCAGTATCCCACGCGGTTTCTCACGACGGCGGTGACGCGTGTTTTGCCCAGGGTCATGAACTCGATTTCGGTGAGGTCTCCGGGATTGAGGCGGACGCCCGCGCAGAGCGACATCCCACCTTTGCTCATTTCGAGTCCAAGACCAGGAACGACCATTTCGGAAGTGCCGTTGCATACGGTGATTCCTATCGGCAGATCAACTGGATAACGTTCCCAACGGCGGCTATTTTCGGAGGAGGGCATATGTGACCTACTGGACTGAATGATTCAGTGCGGCAATCCTAATTAGGATAAAAGCGCAGGCCAAGTTACAGGGGTACGAGGCAAATTTCAGGGCCGGAGAGGACTTTTTTCCGCCTTGCCATGTCCTTCCGTAATCCAAGAGTATTGATGGAGCGACGGGCGTCCCCGCCCGTCAGGCGGGGCGAAGCTCACGGCCTGGTTGCAGTCACTTGCGCCTGCCGCCTTGGAGTAGCCGCAGGCCGTCGGCTTGAAGAATACGCTGGATTTGGTTTCGCGCGTGCATCGCCCACGGACCAGCCGTGTCCAGCTTCACATATGCTCGCCAGTGCCGCAAAGCGCTGCGTGGCTGTTTCAGCTTTTCATAAGCCAATGCCAGGTTGTAATGGGCATCGGCGTATGTGGGCGCAAGTTGCAGCGCTGTTGTATAGGTCTTAACCGCTTCGGTGACTCGTCCGGTCTCGTCGAGCACATTCCCTAAATCAAAATAGGCAAGCGCGTAACGTGGATCAATGCTGATCGCACTGCGGTAGTGCTCTTCTGCCGCGTTGTAATTCTGGCGATTGTAATGCAGAGTTCCTAAATTAATGTGCGCGGCGGCGTGATCGGGATCAAGGTCCACGACTCGCTCGTAGAGCGCAATAGCCTGGGCTTGATTATTCGGATCGTCCTCCAGGGCGATTGCGCGAGCGAATAGTTCAGAAGCGTCGTCATCGCGAGTTACATCCGGCTGATCTTCCTGAGTGCTTTTCTGTTCGCTCTTGGGAAGTGCAGTGCTGGTGATCACGCGGCTTGCCAGGGTGAAGTCGAACATGAACTGCCCCGCGATGGGTTCCACCAGTTTTCCCTGATGACGAAATGCGATTCGGTGGCCAGCCGTAAATGCGCCAGCTTCAAGCAGAGGGTTTTTCATCCCGGAAACCTGTTTTTGCATGGCTGCCAGCGATTGGCGGATGATTGCGGGACGGACCTTATAGGCGCACAAATCCCGAATCTTCTTGATTTGCACGAGATCAAAGAAGGAATAGTTTTCCCCGACGGCTACCAGGTTAGCTTTTTCCCAAGCTGCCAACTGGCGCGCCGTGAGCCGAAGAATTCGAAGCAGGTCTGCCCGGCTATATCGGTACACTTTTTTATGGGAACTTACTGGGGGTATTATCTGGAAGGTTGCGCCCCGTTCGCAAGGGGAAAGTGTCGAAAAGGGGAATCTTATCTGTCAACCTGCAACGTCATTGGTGCAAGACGGTCGCCGCACAAAACTTTACAGTCATGCCACGATTCTTTACGCCATGTATCTCATCCGGCATGATTGAATCTATATAGAAGAGTAATTCGTGTGCTCGGACGTATTTAGACGGTTGATTTCGTTGAGACTAGTGGGACTACTAGAGGATGTGAATGTTCTCGTCATACAAATACTTGCTGAAAAGAGGGATTCCGGCGGCATTCCTGGCCTTGCTCGTATTTAGCGGCATTGGTCACGGCCAATCGGAACAAGCTCCTGCGGCGCCGGCTGCTGTGTCACGGGCTGTTGGCGCGGTCAAATCAATCAACGGCGACCAAATAACTCTCACCACGGACGCAGGTTCCCCGGTCAACGTGTTATTTCAGGACTCAACTCGCATTCTGCGCACCGCACCCGGACAAACCAGCCTGAAGGGTGCCACGCCAATGCCTCTACAGGAATTGCAAGTAGGAGATCGCGTGCTTCTGCGCGGAACTCCATCGAGTGACGGAAAATCTGTGGTCGCTTCAATTGCCGTAGTGATGAAACAGTCCGATGTAGCTGCAACTCATGAGCAGCAAAGGGAAGCCTGGCAAAAACACGGCGTGGGTGGACTGGTGAAATCGGTCAATCCGGCCGACGGCACGATTCAGATCTCCATCGCCAGTTTTGCCGGGACCAAAGATCAGGCCATCCACACGTCGAAGTCCACTGTGGTTCGCCGCTACGCGCCAGATTCCGTGAAATTCGACGACGCAAAACCCGGGATGCTGGATCAGATTAAGCCCGGTGACCAGCTTCGCGCGCGCGGTACGCGCAGCGAAGACGGTACGCATTTCGATGCGGAAGAAATCGTCTCCGGTTCGTTCCGCAATATCGCCGGGACGGTATCGTCCATTGACGCCAGTCAAAACACTCTCATCGTGATGGATTTAATTACGAAGACGCCGGTGACCGTGAAGATCGCCTCGGATTCGCAAGTGCGGCAGCTTCCGGCGATGATGGCGCAGAGGATTGCCATGAGGCTTAAGGGTGGGACTGGACAGGATGGAGCCGGAACCGGCGGTCCGCCGAATGCCGCAGCAGGAAGCGGATCGGCCCAAGCCGGGTCGGCTGAACAGCGAGGCGCCTTGAGAAGCGGCGGCGGTTCTCCCGGGGGGACCCGAAGCGGTGGTCCACCAGATTTTCAGCAGATGCTAAGCCGCCTTCCGGCAGTGACCATCGCCGATCTCCATAAAGGCGACGCCGTCATGATCGTAGCCACCGAAGGTTCCGCAAGTTCAGCTCCAACCGCAATCACCATGCTGAGCGGCGTCGAACCGCTTCTGACGGCGTCTCCGGACAAGAATCGTGCCTCAACGCTGCTATCACCGTGGAACCTGGGGGCGTCTCCCGAGGGTGGGGATGCAGCGGCACAATAGTTGCTCAATCAGCATTGTTCATTTAGGAGAGACTGAGTGAAGGTTTGGCAAGACATGTCGCGAGTTTGTTCTCACTTTGTGGGAATAGCTTTGTTTCTGGCGTTTATTTCGGCGGGCGTTCTGATGGCGCAAACTACACCGGGCAGTCTGCACGGGACGGTTGCCGATCCCAGTGGTGCCGTGATTCCGCAGGCCGTTGTCACGGCAACATCAAGTAGTGGCCAGAAGTCTTCCGCGACAACCGATAATGTCGGCAATTATCACATTCAAGGATTGGCTCCGGGGCGCTACACGATAAGCGCAGATGCCAAAGGTTTTGCGGTCTCCGAGCCGCAGACCGCAACCCTTGCTGCGGGACGGGCGATGAAGTTGGACATCGCCCTCGCCATCCAGGTAGAGCAGGAAAAAGTCGAGGTGCAGGCGCAGGGCGCGACGGTTGACGTGAATCCTGAGAACAATGCAAGCGCGATCGTTATCAAGGGAAAGGATTTGGAAGCGCTTTCGGATGATCCCGACGAGTTGCAGCAGGANNTCTTCGATTCGTGAGATTCGAATCAATCAGAATCCATTTTCCGCTGAATATGACAAAGTAGGCTACGGTCGAATCGAAATTCTAACCAAACCCGGCACCGATCATTTTCACGGTCAGGTATTCGCGGACGGCAACAGCTCAGCTTTCAACTCACAGTGGAACCCCTTCCACACCGATCAACCCAGCTACCATAGCGAAATTGTCAATGGGAATATAAGCGGGCCTCTGGGTAAGAAAGCTTCGTTTTTCTTTAATGTGTTTCGGAGAGACATCAATCAAAATTCCCTGATTGACGCCACCGTCCTGGATTCGAATTTCAATCCCGTGGCGTTCAGTCAGGCCGTCCCAAACCCCATGACGCATACGAGCATCTCGCCCAGGTTTGACGTTCAGCTCGGGCAGAATAATACTTTGACCGCCCGCTACGAGTTTGAACAAAACAACCGTCAGAACCAGGGTCTCGGCCAGTTTTCCCTTGTGTCGCAGGCATACAACCAGAATCAAACCGAGCACGAACTACAGTTAAGCGATACACAAGTGATCAGCACAAATGTAGTGAACGAAACCCGGTTCCAGTACATTCGGGCAAGTGACAATCAAACCCCGCAGAGCACCGCCTTCACAACATCGGTCCTGGGAGCATTCAACGGAGGGGGGAATTCCCAAGGCACCCTCAAAGACACTCAAAGCCGCTACGAATTTCAAAACTACACTTCCATAGTCCACGGCAAGCACTTCATAAAATTTGGAGCACGGTTGCGCGCGATTATGGACGCAAATCAGTCCACAGGGAATTTTAATGGCAGCTTCGTTTTCCCTTCCATCCAGGCGTATCGGGTTACGCAAATGGGCCAGACCGCGGCATGCCTGGCTGCCGCCCCGAATCCCCAGACGGCGCAATGCGGGCCCAGCCAGTTCTCGATCACAACCGGCCAGCCGCAAACCAGCGCCTCAATGATTGACGTCGGTCCTTATGTTGAGGATGACTGGCGAATTCGTCCCAACCTGACTCTTAGCTACGGCCTGCGCTTTGAAAGTCAAAACGATATTCACGACCACGCCGATTTTGCTCCCCGCTTAGGGATTGCTTGGGGGCTTGGCGGAGGGAAGAAACCGCCCAAGACGGTTTTGCGGGGGGGATTTGGGATCTTTTACGATCGCTTTACGTCCGATTTAGTATTACAGCAAGACAGGCTCAATGGCATCACTGAGCAGACGACCATTGTTCAGTCGCCAGATTTCTATCCCACCATTCCTTCCCCTGGGACAATTCAGGGAAGTCAATCTCCCACGATTTATCAGACAAATCCAAATCTGCGCTCGCCGTCCATTATGCAAACCGCGGCGAGCATCGAGCGCCAGGTTTCCAAGTCGGCAACGGTAGCACTCACGTATCTGAATTCGCGCGGAAACAATCAATTCCTAACCAGAAATATTAATGCTCCCGATCCGGGAACGTTCGATCCATCCATCCCCGGCAGCGGAGTCCGGCCATTTGGAGGCACTACAAATATTTATCAATATGACTCGGAAGGAATATTCCGGGAAAACCAGTTAATCGCCAACGCGCGGGTGAGCCTCGGAACCAGGCTTTCGCTTTTTGGTTTTTACACATTGAGCTATGCCAATAGCGACACGTCAGGACCTTCGAGTTTTCCTTCCAATCAATTCAATATCATGCAGGACTACGGCAGGGCGTCGTTCGACAAACGACATCAGCTTTTTCTGGGTGGAAATATATCTCTGCCATACGCGTGGCGATTGAGCCCTTTTTTGATTGTTAATTCGGGCAGGCCATTTGATATCACCGTAGGGCAAGATCTGAATGGCGATTCGATATTCAATGATCGTCCCGGTTTTGCTAACGGCTCAACGCCCGCGAATAGCGCGAGAGACACTTCCCTGGGAGACTTTAATCTTGCGCCCAGTGCAGGCGATGTCATTCCTGTCAATTACGGCGACGGGCCGGCGTCATTCGCGCTGAATCTGCGAGTGAGCAGGACGTTCGCGTTTGGCCCCGAGGTCCAGGGACATGGGTCCGGACAGGGCGGCGGATGGGATGGTGGACACCACGGTGGCCCTCCGGGCGGCGGTTTAGGCGGACGAGGATTGAGCGGCGGCGGTGGAAATCCATTTGGATCGCGGACAGCAGCGAACCGCCGTTACAGTTTGACGTTCAGTGCCTCGGCGCGAAATATTTTCAATCATGTTAATTATGGGCCGCAGGTGGGAAGCCTCAATTCACCGCTATTTGGACAGTCCAATGCGCTGGCCAGCGGACCGTTTTCCTCAGGGAATGCCATAAGGCGTATTGATCTGCAAATGGTTTTCGCGTTTTGAAGGTGTTGTTCCCCTGGTGCCAGATTTTCACCTCGAAAGTGCTGCGCAAATACGTTCATTCATCACATAGATTGGTGACGGATGTACTTAACAGCACTGTTTTCCGCGCCTAGACTTCCCAAATGAGGAGAGTTTCACACTGGGAATTTCTTACGGAAGATTCCTATTGGCGGGGAATTGAAGATACTTCTTCGGTCCACCATGTGCTCTCAGCCGCCTGCCCTCGACCGAGCCACCTCGGCCGCCCGAAGGTTGCGAAGAGATGAGTGCCACCGCGCAGCTTCGTGAGCCAGAGCATCCTTTCGATCCCTCACTATTGATGGCGGCACTCGATGCCTCCCCAGCGAGTCTGGCAATTGCCGAAAATGGACGGATACTATTCGCAGATCGCGCATTTGCCGCCACTCTAGATATGTCTCACAATTCAGAAATACAGGGCCAGTTGCTGAGCGATATGCTCCCGCAGAACACGCGGTATCTGGATTCGTGGGAGCCGCAATTCAGCCCCGACAGTCCAATGCAAATCGAAGCGTTTTCGTCCATATTCGAGAAAAATCGCCGGGCATTCCAAGTTGTCCGAATCCGTTCCGTCCCACTTCGGAACAGCGATAACCCTCCGCAATCGGCGACAAAACTAGAGACCATCGGCCGCTTGACCGCGGGAATAGCCCACGATTTTAACAATCTGCTGACTGGCATCCTGCTTTATAGCGATCTGCTGATCGCAGAGGTCGAGCCGGGTAAAAAAGTACGCCGCCACGCCGAAGCAATCCACAAAGCAGGAAAAGATGGGATCGCTCTGGTTCAACAGCTCATGACTCCACCCCACGAAGGAAAGGCTGAAATCAAACCCCTTTCGTGGAATCAGGTCATTTCGGAGATGGGAAGCTTATTGTCCCGGCTCGTCGGCGAGAGCATTGAAATCGAAACGAGAATGGCAGAATCTGCGGGACTGGTGGAACTTGATCAGGGACAAGCGGAACGAATCATCCTCAACCTGGTGATGAATGCGCGCCATGCCATACCAGATGCTGGCAAAATCACATTATCCACGCGGAACGTCACCGGGCGCGTCGGCGGCCCCGAAACGCAAAAGCCGGTTCCTTGCGTGGAATTTTCGGTGACAGATAACGGTGTTGGGATGGACAAGAAGACATTAGAAAAAGCTTTTAATCCATTCTTTACCACTAAACCGCGAAGTCTGGGAAATGGCCTCGGGTTAACCACCGTTCAAGACGTAGTGAAGCGTGCGGGGGGGATGGTTGAGATTAAAAGTGCAATAGGGAAGGGCACCCGAGTAACCATTCGTATGCCAAAAATCGCCATTCAGACCAATTAGGAATCAAGTGCCGGGAAGGAATTGTCGAAGATTAATTGTGAATTTAGCGGCTCCATTCGATGGGGCCAGGAAAGCGTGTCGCCATGAGTAGTGCCGTCGCATTAGCTCCTTCTATTCAAAATTCGCAGATCGAGGGTGCAAATTTCTTGAATTTGTTGATCGTGGATGACGAGCGTGCCATCCGCGAGGTGTGCCGCGAGGTCGCTCAATCTTTGGGTTTCAATACCTCGGTTGCGGATTCGGCGGAGCACGCTTATCGGCTGCTCGATTCTCAGAGCATTGACGTTCTGCTGCTTGATTTGAAGCTGCCCGGCGCGAATGGGCTTGAGGCCTTGCACCAGATAAAGCAGCGCCGGCCTGACGCCGCCATTGTGGTGGTCACCGGCTACGGCACCGTACAGTCGGCGGTTCATGCCATGAAAAATGGTGCCTACGATTATGTGACCAAGCCCTTCAGCATGGAAGAGCTGAAAATGCTCTTGCAGCGGGTGGCCGGGCATTTGAAGCTGAAGACGGAGAATCGCATTTTGCGCGAGAAAATCAAATCCAAGCACGGCTTTGGCAGCATGATCGGGAGTGCTCCCGAGATGGAAAAGCTTTATCGAATTATCGCTAAAGCGGCATACAGCAATCATCCCGTCCTTATCCTCGGAGAAAGTGGAACTGGCAAGGAAATTGTTGCGCGTTCCATTCATTTTTCCGGACCTTTTCGCGACAAACCATTCATTCCGGTGGACTGCGGATCATTGGTCCCTACTCTGATTGAGAGTGAGTTATTCGGTTACGTGAAAGGGGCATTTACCGGTGCGGCGCAATCGAAAGAAGGTCTTCTTGCTATTGCGGAGGGGGGAACTGTTTTTCTGGACGAAGTGGGCGAAATGCCGGTGGATCTTCAGGCAAAGCTGCTACGGGCAATTCAGGAAAAAGAAATTCGCCAGGTCGGAAGCACCAAGCGCACGGCCATCAACGTAAGAATTCTCGCGGCAACAAATCGCGATCTGGAGCAGGCGGTGGCGCAGGGGACCTTTCGCAGAGATCTGTATTTTAGGCTCAATGTGTTGAGCCTGCGGATACCGCCTCTGCGAGAGCGTCGTCAGGATATTCCGCTGCTGGTTGCGCATTTCCTGGAACGAATTTCGCGCAGTGGAGGTCACGAGAGGATTTTGAGCGATGATGCGCTCAAATCCATGCTGGCATACGATTGGCCGGGGAATGTTCGTGAATTGGAGAACTGCCTGGAGCGCGCTTGGGCGCTGACCAGCGGGCCGGTCATTCACCTTTGCGACCTGCCGCCAAACATTCACAATGACGCGGGCGCCTTTTCCGCGGGCGACAGTTCTACCAAGATTATTCCGATGACCGAATTGGAGCGGCAGACAATTCTCAGCACCATCACACAACTCAACGGGGATAAGCTCATGGCGGCGCGCCTTCTGGGCATTGGTAAGACTACCCTCTATCGCAAGCTGAAAGAGTACGCTTCCCAAGATAGTTAGAAAACAAGCAGTCGTTCCCATATCGGAAAGTGTTTTCGGACGCGAATGCAGCTAAGTATTCGCATTTTCATCGCCCTCGATCTGGCCCGTCACGTGCAATTGTACAACTCATGATTCTCTTAATGACAACTTCCACGAAAGCCCAGGATTGTGCGACCTCCATCACGCAGGCTACTTCCGAACCAGTCAAAATAGCCACAACCCTCGGTCAAGCGGCCGCTCTGCTCAAAGCGGATGAGTTCGATGCACTGATTGTTGACCAGCAATTTCAGGAGGCCGATCCGGATGAGGCCGAGCGAGTCCTCCTGCACATGGGAATGGCGACCCCGATCTACATCAATTTGGCGATCAGCGGGATCGAGCGCGTCATTCGTGAATTGCGCACGGCGTTGCACCGTCGCAAAAAAGAGATGCTCATTGCGCGCCAGGGCGCGGAACAAAAGTTACGTAACGAGTTAAAAGATACGGTCACAGCGCTCCTGCTCTCATGCGAAATGGCTCTACAAGTTCCAAGTCTGCCGTCCGCGGCCGAAATAAAGCTGCGCGCCGTGGACACTCTGGCCCGAGCCATGCGGGAAAAAATCGGGATCCAAGTTTGATCCACAGGTTTGATCCATAAGGAGGAGTGCCTCGCCGTTTTTGCGAGACCTGGGAAGCAAGGTGTTGAAGGCGAAACCTGCCCATCATCCATCTCGCTCGGAGGTATCCCGTTTCTCGTGTGGATGATTGTCCTTCTTATCACAATGGATTTGAAGAGGCGCGCGCATTGCAGTATTGCAATTCCAACTATACCGCCTCCTTATTAAGGTCGTTTGCCCTATCGCTGGGTTCATCTTCCACCATAAATTCCAGCACCTCTCGCGGCACAGGATTGTTCCACACGGGCGCAAAAGACTGCCTGTGTAAGGGGCACGGGCCATGTTCCCGCAGAGCTGAAATGTGGCGCGGTGTGCTATACCCTTTATTGGAAGCCAGCCCATACAGAGGAAAGATCGGATCCCATTCGCGCACTATGCGGTCGCGCTCAACCTTCGCAATGATGGATGCCGCCGCGATGGAAGCCGACAAAGCGTCTCCGTAGATGATCGCGCGTTGCGGCAAATCGCAATCCAGGCGAAGCGCGTCCACCAGCAAATAGTCAGCGGCGGGCTGCAATTGTGCGACTGCAAGTTTCATGGCTACGCGAGATGCCTGATAAATATTGATTTGATCAATACGAGCGGCATCCACCGCCGCAATGGACCATGCAAGTGCATGCTCCCGAATTCTTTCCGCCAATATCTCGCGGCGTTCGGGCAACAGCAGTTTCGAATCCCGCAAGCCGCGAACGCGGTACTTCGGATTGAGTATCACGGCCGCAGCCACAACCGGTCCGAAAAGGGAACCCCGTCCGACTTCATCAACCCCAGCAACTAAAAGCGCGCCGTTCGCCCATGCGGTCTTTTCGTAATTCAAGGTGCAGTGTAGCCGCTTGAGCAAGCGAAGTTTTGCAGCGGAAGCCGACAACTGCTTTTCCCGGACACGCTTTGCGATAGCAGGCATTTCGGAGGGAACCGTGAGCGCGAGCAAAGTTATCTTCGCCGACATCTGCCCTGTGGAGCAAGCTGGAAAACTCCGGGTACTTACTTTGCAAATCCAATAGGGGGCCAGAACCGTTCCGGCATCCTATATTCCCGCCCCTTTTCCCCGCGTCTTCCGGGTAACCTGGAGCTATTACCCCCGTAAATTGACCGTGTTTTGTGGAACTGCTACTTTCGGTTCGGAGGACGCCTTCTTGTCCGCCCAGACTGAAATGACTGAAATGACACCGTCGCTGCCCGTCGAGCCCGAACGTGTCGCAAGCCGCGTGAGGGTTGCGATGCCACTTCGTGTGACCTTTTGGGACACCGAGAATAAGCCGTTGCTGGACATGGCATGCACCTATGACATTTCCGAACGGGGCGCACGCATCAGCGGAATGCGTGCAGTCGTGGAAGCGGGAGAAATAGTTGCCATCGAGCGCGGGCGAAATAAGACTTTCTGCCGTGTCGTTTGGGTCGGTGATCCGGATTCCGAACAGCGGGGGCAGGTTGGTGTCCAGAACGTTGAAACTGACCGTCCCATGTGGGATAGCGAATTGCGCGAGTTGAATACAGCCTTCGATCCCATTCAAACCGAAAAGAAGCCCAAGAAAAACGATTCGGGACCGCGGTTCCGCGACGAAAATCGGCGGAGCCATTCGCGGTTCAAAGTCGCGGGCATTGCCGAAATGAGCGCGCAGGGCACAAAAAGCGCTCAACTTAAAGGAATGCTGCAAAACCTGTCGGAGGTTGGTTGTCTCATCAGTATCGAGAATGCTCCGCCGCTCGGAACTGACGTGAATCTGGTTCTAAAGATTGACAGCTATGAATTCAGCTTGACTGGCCAGGTGCGGAGTGTTGGCAAAGGCCAGGGAGCCGGAATTCAATTTCACAAAATCCGCAAAGGCGACCGCCAAATGCTTCAATTCCTGCTTCGCAAACTGGCCGAACAGCAACTCGAACATTCGTTTGAGATCGAGATCCAATCGTAAACTAAATTTCCTTAGCTTCACGCCGGATTCCTCTCAGATAAACCGCTAGGCTTTCGGCGCGGCGGCTACGTGTTCGCGGTCAACATCCTTTAGCCTGGCTGCTTTGCCGCGCAATCCGCGAAGGTAATAGAGCTTGGCGCGGCGCACTTTCGACGAGCGAATTAATTCGATCTTGTCAATCACTTTGGAATTGTCGGGGAAAATGCGTTCGACGCCCTGTCCGAAACTCATTTTGCGGACTGTGAAGCTGGCCTGCGCACCATGGTTGCGCGCAATCACCACGCCTTCAAAGGCCTGTGAGCGTTCTTTGTCGCCTTCTTTGATTCGCACGTGGACACGGATGGTGTCTCCCGGAACAAAATCTGGAATGTCCGTTCGCTTCGCCTTGGCCAGAAGTTTTTCGATAATTAGACTTGTCATTGACCTGCTCTCTTTCGGGATGTCGGATAATAGATTCTAAACGTGCTACTGAATCGTGGCTTTAACTTGTTTTACCAATTCCGTGTCCCGATCGTCCAAAATGGCGTCGTCAATCAACTCGGGACGGTTGCGGAGCGTCTTTTCAATCGCCATGCGGCGCCGCCACCGGCGTATCTCTTCGTGATTTCCAGAAGCCAACACGTCCGGAACTGACCATCCGCGAAAGTCCGCAGGGCGCGTGTAATGAGGATAATCCAATAGGCCCCCAGAAGCGCATGTCGAGTTTGGACCATCGCCATCCTGCGATTGCGGATACAAACTAAATGATTCCTGCCGCGACGAAGCTTCATTCCCCAGCGCTCCAGGAATCAGCCTCACAACCGCATCCACGATCACCGCGGCGCCCAACTCACCGCCGCTGAGAACATAGTCGCCGATCGAAAGCTCTCGGTCCGCTAAATGTTCGCCAACCCTCTCATCCACCCCTTCGTAGCGTCCGCAGATCAGTACCATGCGCTTCATGCTCGAAAGTTCTTGCGCAATCTTCTGAGTGAAGCGCCTACCCTGGGCCGAAAGCAGAATCACAGTCTCCCGCGACCCTTTCTCAACACGGGCCTCGCGGTTGCTTACTCCCAATTTCTCGACACATTCAAAGATCGGTTCCGGCTTAAGCAGCATACCCTCACCGCCGCCAAATGGGCGGTCATCCACAGTCTTGTGCCGGTCATGCGCAAACGCCCGCAGGTCGTGAACCTCAATCTCCGCCAGCCCAGCTTCACCGGATCGCCGGATGATTCCGAAATCCAAAGGTCCGCGAAAGAAATCGGGAAAGATCGTAATGATGTCTATCTTCATTACTACAAAACCAGAAAACCCAACTCCCTTAACCTTCCGGCGAAATCCGTTGCCTCTTTTTTCCGGAAAGCCCAGCTTCATGTTGCTGCGCCTTTTCCTCGTCCGTCATAGGATGATTCACTTCGAGAATGCCCTCCGGCAGCATCATTCTTATGCGCTTCCCCGCCAGGTCAACGTCTTTCAAGAACGCCTGCGCATACGGGATTTCACACGGGCCCCTGCTTGTCCTGACCTCAAGCAGTGGCGCTTCTCCCGCGCCGAAGTTCACGTTTTCAATGATGCCGATCTCGCGGTCTTTACCGTCAGGATCAGTGTCGAAGACCGAGCATCCTACTAAATCGCTGACGTAACTCCATCCCGGCTCAAGTTGCGCGCGCTGTTCCCGTCGTACCTGCAATTCGCATCCCAGCAAAAGTTCGGCGTCGGAGATGGAATTCACTCCGGCAAACTTCAAAACCAACATTCCCTTGTGCGGCCAGATCTCTTCGAGTTCGAGGTCCCTGCGCGTCGAACTCTCAAGCGCCGAAAGCCGCATGCCTGACTGGAATCGGTCCGGGACACTGCTGTGCAACTCCACTGCGACTTCGCCGTGCCGGCCTTGTGTCTTGACCACGCGGGCGAGGGTGATGTACTCGTCTCCGATCAGAAACTCCTATGTAAACGAGACGACACTTTGTTCAACCAGAATTCGCTAAACAGGATTCTGCTCCGGCTGCTTGGGCTCGATTTCGTCTTCTTCAATTTCGTCTTCGATAATTTCGAGCGCGTAGCGTTTATTCGATCTCACGCCCGCGGCCGACAAAAGATTTCTCATGGCGCGTATGGTGCGTCCCTGCTTGCCAATCACTTTGCCGATGTCTCGCGGCGCGAGTTCCAACTCAAGCACGGTTTCGCCCGGCTCTTCGACGAGGCTGACGGAGACCTTATCGCCGTCATCCACGAGCGACTTGACGAGCTGCTCGATCATGACTTGCACATTCATGACCCGCACATTTCCCGTCTGACTAGTTCCGCTTGGCTCAGTCATATAATTTAGGCTTGCTGGCTGGTGCCGAATTTATGAAGCGGCTGCGGCCGCCGGAGCGGGTTGCGACATTATTTTCGATACGCGGGACGACATTTGCGCGCCCTTGGATATCCAATAATCTATGCGCTGACGCTTCAATTCCACGCTGGCGGGGTTTGTCCGTGGATTATACGTTCCCACGATTTCGACCGGCCGGCCATTGCGCGCCCGCTCTTTCTCAATCACCACAACGCGATAATAAGGCTGCTTGCGCGCACCAATGCGCGATAAACGAATCATTAACACAGAGCTTGTTTCCTTTCCTAAATCCTTCGGCAGGTGTAAGGCAAACCATTATTATGCCGGAGGTTAGTACCAATAGCAAGATTGATGCAGGGCGGCCTTTGGCTAAGTTTAGCCAGCTCAGTCACTACACGTAGAAACGCAGCTTGCTGCGTATAAATAGTACTCACATCTAAGCGGCCCTCACAGGGCCGCTGCACTAAGGCATCCAATAAAATAATGAACTGCGGCGCCCAAAATCCCGCCTGGCCCCTAATCTAGAATGGCGGCGCGGCACTCATTGCGGACGGCTCGACGCGATCATGCAGCGCGGACGCATAATTCTCCACAGTGGTTCTTACTGTCTCCATAAACGACCGGTCAGCCTCGGGATGGATCCGGATAGATTCCACGCTCTTTCCGGGATCCCACTCGAGACAGTGACCGAGGGTTTCCGGTTCGGCGTCCTCGGCACCCTTCATGTCAGCGAAGAGAGCGATGCGAACCTCTTGTTCATACGCGAACATCGGTCGCTTTTTCGTCACAAGGTTTTCACGGGTAGGGGTTCGCTTATTGGATCCGGGAATTTCATAGGCGACCGGGAGCACATGTAAGCCGCCAACCGATGCCCGGAGTTTAGCTAAAGTTGTTTGGATTGCAACTCCTTCCTTGGGCGGGCAGTAAATGCGCCACAATGCGTGCGATTCGAGACTTGAGGTGCTCCAGCAGTTGACGAACGTACGCCGACGCCACAATCCGATGATTCTCGCGGATCGTTGCTCCGCGGTTTCCGGCATCACCTTCGGAAGAGGGAGCTGAGTCGGCGGGTGGCGGGAAATTACGTACGCGAGTTGGTCACCGGCAAGAGCGATCTCCCACGGATCGCCGAGAAGGTCCATTCGCGATAGCCATAGTTGTTTTTTCTGAAGCAGCCAGACGAATCGCGAGAAACCCATGTAACGTCACGCCTTCTCCCCATCGGCCAGGCCAGTTGTTGCCATTATTCGTACACCTCGCTTCGGTGGCGGATTCGCGTCACCTCCACCAGAGATTTTGCGTCTTCAATCGTGTACACCGCGCGGTAGTCACCAACGCGAATGCGCCATTCGCGATCACCCCCTCTTAACTTCTTACAACCTGGAGGACGAGGATTTGAGGTGAGATTTTCCAGGCGCGAAACGATGCGTGCGATCACTTGGCTGGGCAGCCTTTTCAGTTCTCTTTCTGCGCTCGCAGTCAGTACGACGTGGTAGCTAGCCATGCAACTTCGCGCTTTTGATGAGGTCCGATTTCACCTTGTCGAGGGGGATGCGTTTTTCATGCCGGCGCGACCGGGAAACCAGCACGTCCTCAATATCCTCCCACAGCGCTTTGTGTTTCTTGAGGTCAATTACCGCCGCCGTCTTGCGGCCTTTTTCGTCAGTGATGAACTGGATGCCAGTCATGATGGGAAGTGATCTCCTCGGGCCCTGCTACCTGCTCACACCCTAATTTCGGCACTTCGCGCTGTCAACCGGATAGTGGGAGGATATGTTACGCAACCCCGAGCGAAGCGGAGTCTCGATTTCAGTTCAGGAAGTACGTTCGATACAGCGTATCCCTCTGCACGGGCCTGAACCCAGCGTCGCGAATAATGTACCGCAGCTCTTCTTCTGTAGTGCAATTGTTTACGCCTGCGGCTCGCACGACGTTTTCTTCGAGCATCACTGAGCCTACATCATTGCCGCCGAAACGGAGCCCCATCTGGCAGACTTTCAATCCCTGTGTGACCCAGCTGGATTGAACGTTGAGAAAGTTCGAAAGATAGAGACGCGAAATGGCCAGCGTTTTCAGATATTCGACGGAAGTCGCTTCGTCCCAATGGCGGCCGCCGAGAGCCGTGTTTGCCGGCTGAAAACTCCAGGGGATGAAAGCCGTGAAGCCTCCAGTTTCCTCCTGTAGTTCATAGAGCCGCTGAAAGTGATTGACGCGATTTTCGTAGTTCTCGCCGACTCCGAACATCATGGTCGCAGTAGTTCGCATACCTAATTGATGCGCAGTTCGATGAACATTGAGCCAGTCGTCGGTCAAGCATTTCAGCCGCGCAATTTTGTATCGAACTTCGTCGTCGAGAATTTCGGCGCCGCCGCCCGGGATTGAATCCAGGCCCGCGTCCCGCAACCGCGCAATCGTGTCGCGAATTGTCATGCCGCTATATTCCGCAATGGCAATGATCTCCGAAGCCGAATAACAATGAAGATGAATTTTCGGAAACCGCTGCTTGATGCCGCGCAACATCTGCTCATGCCAGTCAATCTTGAGATCGGGATGCAGGCCGCCTTGCATCAGCACTCCAGTGCCCCCAAGTTCCACGGTTTCGCGAATCTTCTCGTGGATGGTCTCGAAATCCAGGATGTAACCTTCTTTGGCTTTCGGTCCCTTTAGCGGACGATAGAACGCGCAAAAAGTGCAGTATTCCGTGCAAAAATTTGTGTAGTTGATATTGCGGTCAATGATGTATGTGACCACGCCCTCGGGATGCAGCTTTCGCCGCTGTGCATCCGCTTCCATCCCGATGCCGAGCAGATCGTCGGACTCGAATAAATCCAGGGCTTGCTGTTTTGTAAGGGACATCGTTTATTTGAAGACCAGCTAATTATTTTCGAGGTTTAGACCAGCCCTAGTCAACTGCCGTTGCGCCGGCGGCTTCGCTTGCGCCTGGAGGGGCGGGCCGCTCGTAGTCGCATTCCTTATTCGTACACGCTATTACAGGCTCTGACTTCACGAATTTTTCCACCAAATAATCGTGCCCGCAGGCCGGGCACTTTTCTGGTATCGGCTTGTTGGCCGAGGTAAACTTGCATTTTGGATAGTTGCTGCAACCGTAAAAAGTATTTCCCTTCCGCGCTTTCTTTTCGACCATTTCGCCGTCGGCGCAGAGCTGGCATTTCACTCCTATAAAGGTCTGCTTTACGTATTTGCACTCTGGATAACCGCTACAAGTCGTGAACTCGCCGAAGCGGCCGTGACGAATCATCATATTGCGGCCGCACTTGGGGCAAAGCTCATCCAGCGGAATATCAGGCACCTTTTTACCTTGATCGAGACGCCGCGTCGTTTTGCAATCGGGATATCCGGTGCAAGCCATGAATTGCCCGAAGCGTCCGCGCTTCAGGACCATGACCCGGCCGCAGTTCTCGCAATACTCTTCCTGCGTGGTCTCCTGCACGTCGGCCGTGTCGAGATCGGGTAAATTGATCGGGTTCTCTTTGGTGAAAGTGCAGCTTTCAGGATTTTCTTTGTCGTAAGAACTGCATGCGTAGAACGAACCGTGTTTGCCCCACTTGATCACCAGAGGAGATCCGCAACGCTCGCACTTTTCGTCGGTTGGCTTCTCCATGCGCTTAATGTTTTCCATGTGCTTTTCAGCGTAGCGGAGGTCTTTCTGAAACTTTTTGTAGAAATCGGCGAGCGTATCTGTCCACTTCTCAGTTCCATCTTCGATCTGGTCCAAATCTCCTTCGAGTTTGGCGGTGTATTGCACGTCGAAAATCTCCGAGAAGTTGGCCACCAGTAAATCCGTTACTACCAATCCAATCTCCGTGGGCGTGAACTTGCCGCCGAGTTTCTGCACGTACTGGCGCTCCTGGATCGTGCTGATGATCGCCGAATAGGTTGACGGCCGGCCAATACCGCGCTCCTCAAGTTCTTTGACTAGAGAAGCTTCGTTGTAGCGCGGCGGAGGCTCGGTAAAGTGCTGCTCGGGCTTCAACTCTTTCAGGGTAAGTTTCTGCCCCGGCTCCAGTACCGGCAATTTGTGTTTGAGTTCTTCTTCCTCTTCATCCTTGACGTCTTTGGACTCTTCGTAAACTTTGAGGAAGCCGTCGAACTTAAGAACTGATCCCGTAACACGAAACCAGAATATTTCTGCTTTCGATTTCGCGTCTATATCCACGGTCGTCTGGTCGAAGACGGCGGGCGTGATCTGCGACGCGACGAACCGCTGCCAGATCAGTTTGTAAACTTTGTATTCATCCTCTTTCATGTATTGCTTGATTTGATCGGGATGGCGAAGGACTCCGGTGGGACGAATGGCTTCGTGGGCGTCCTGCGTGTTCTTTTTGGATTTAAATGTATTCGGCGCTTCAGGCATGTATTCCACGCCATACTGAGATTTAATATAGTCGCGCACTTCGCTGAGAGCGTCGTTGGAAACGCGCGTTGAATCAGTACGCATGTAAGTTATTAAACCGACCACGCCCTCTTCGCCCAACTCCACGCCTTCATACAAGCGTTGCGCGATCATCATGGTGCGCTTTACGCTGAAACGCAGTTTGCGGGAGGAATCCTGCTGCAATTTGCTGGTGGTAAAGGGCGGAGCTGCGTTACGACGGCGTTCCTTGCGATCAACCGTGCGAACAAGCCAATCGGCTTCTTCCAGGGCAGCGCGAATCTTTTCGGCGTCGTCCCCGTTCGTGACTTCGACCTTCTCTTCATTCTTGCCGATAAACCGGGCATCGAAGGCGGGCGGTTTTGGCCCTGTCAGGTTGGCATCAATGGTCCAATATTCCTGCTTCTGAAAGGCCTTGATTTCCCGCTCGCGATCCACGATCAATCGCAAAGCAACGGTTTGAACTCGCCCAGCCGAAAGTCCTCGCCGTACTTTATCCCAAAGAAGCGGCGAAACTTGGTAACCGACCAAGCGATCAAGAACGCGCCGCGCTTGCTGTGCATCCACCAGCGCACGATTTATCTCGCGGGGATGCTCGAATGCTTCCCGCACCGCACGTTGAGTAATTTCATTGAAGGTGACGCGCTGAATTCGATCGCCATTTTCTTCATCCGTCTTCTTCTTTTTCTTGCTCTTTTTACCTTTGGCACCGTCTCCCAATTCTTCCGCAAGATGAGCCGCCATGGCTTCGCCTTCACGGTCAGGATCAGGCGCCAGATAGATATGATCCATCCCAATGGCGAGTTTCTTCAGCTTGGCGAGAACCTTTTCCTTGCCGGGAATAACGACGTACTCGGTGTCGAAATTGTTATCAACATCCACGCCAAGCGTGCTTTTAGGCAGGTCTTTCACGTGCCCAAACGAAGCCTCCACCGTGTAGCCCTTGCCCAAATATTTCTGGATGAGCTTGACCTTGCCCGGCGATTCGACGATGACTAGACCTTTTTCCAATGCTTCCTCAGACGATTGATTTCTTTCCCGAAGCTAGCACGAAAGTGCGGGTTTGTAAAAAGCGCTTCTAGCTTCTGGCTGCTAGCTTCTAGCTTGCTACCGGAGTTGCAACCCTCTGCACGAATGCTGCCAGCATCCGCTGGACCTCAAGTGTTCTGGCTTCCAAATCTACGAATTCATCTGCCGTAATAAGGCCTAGATCCTTGGCGAGAAGTAGGTGATATTCAAGTTCACTCGCCGAGCCGCGGGCGATTTGCAAGAAACGTTTCATCTCCCCGTCTGACCTTCTACCGCATCCTTCGGCAATGTTCGCGCCAACCGAAGCTGCCGCTCGCCTGATTTGGCTGGTCAGGCCGTAAGCTTCTTCTCTCGGGAAAGTTCGCGTTTTGCCATAGATGAGAAGCGTCAATTCATGTGCTTTTGCCCAAACTCTCAAATCTTTAAAATCTTCCATAATTCGCAATTTCGAACCGCGTGGGATTCTAGCTAGAAGCCAGCAGCTAGTAGCTAGAAGCTCTTTACAAAATTCTTTCCCGGCAGCTGCTTCACCTTGCCGGCCAATTCGAGTTCGAACAAAGCTGCGAAAATTTCTGACGAGGATACTGCTGGTTCCAGCCTTTCCACAATCTCATCAATGTGAGTGGATTCATCCGCCTTGAGCAGCGCGAATATCTTTTTTTCGTGGGGCGACAGTTCCGCTTCTTCAAATAGGGATGCGGTTCCGGTGGGGGACGATTCATTGGCGGGATCGGGAGCCAACGCGATACGAACGCTTGCCGGGAGCTCTTCCCAGACATCTTCCCAGGTCGCCACCAGTTTTGCGCCTTGTTTAATCAATGTGTTAGGTCCCCACGAGTTCTTATTGGTGACATTGCCGGGAACCGCAAAAATATCCCGATTTTGTTCGAGCGCGCAGCGGGCTGTAATTCTTGTTCCGCTATATTCCGCCGCTTCGACGACCAGCACACCGATCGAGATTCCACTGATAATACGGTTGCGGATGGGAAAGTTTTGCGGAGCCGCAAAAGTGTTGACGGGAAACTCGGTGATGATCGCTCCGCCCATGGCAATGATCTGCTCAAGCAGCCGTGAGTTTTCTTTGGGGTAAATGACATTGATGCCAGTCCCCAGGACCGCAACGGTCTTGCCCTTGGCGAAAAGTGCTCCACGATGTCCCGCCGTGTCCACCCCCCGCGCCAATCCACTGAAGATCACTAGTCCACGCGCTGCGAGATCGCAGGCCAGACGCTCGGCCATGCCAGAACCATATGGCGTTGGATGTCGCGTGCCAACCAGCGCGATACCGGGTTGTGATAGCGCCGCCACGTTGCCCTTAACGTAAAGCATGAGCGGGGGATCATAGATTTGTTTCAGCTGCGAAGGATAGGCGGAGTCATCCATTACAACCACTTCCGCGCCCACTGATAGCGCGAGTGCGAGTTCCTCCTGCGCCAGTTCGGCGGACTGTCCCGTCGCGAGGGCTTGCGCCGATATCGCGCGCAGGCCGGCAGCCTCTAATTCCGTAAGCGTGGCTTTGAAGACAGCTTGTATGCCGCCAAAGAATTCCACCAATCGGCGGCTCTTGTTCGCACCCAAGCCAGGCGTAAGCGCTAAAGCCAGCCATTGCCGTGTAAGCGTTTCGTCTTTGTTGAAAGCGATAGCAACTGCCTGAGACATTGTTGCCTCCAAGCTGCGAACTCTATAGACGGCGCAAAAACACTGTCAAGGTTAGATGGCACAAGTTTGTTAATATAGTTGCAATTGTCCGCATGACACGTCTGCGTATTTCCGCCATTTCCTACCTGAATACGGCGCCACTGATGTGGGATTTCGGGAAGGGGCACCCTTCATTCGATATTTCCTATACAGTTCCGTCGCAGTGCGCAGCGCAGTTGGCACGGGGTTCTGCGGATATCGGGATCATCCCGGCGGCCGCTTACGCCAGCATTCGTGACCTGGTAGTTATTCCCGGTGTAGCGATCGCTTCAAAGGCCGCGGTGCGCTCAATCCTGCTCGTCAGCAGGGTTCCTCTGGAAAAGATTCGAACTGTCGCGATGGATAATTCTTCTCTGACGTCAGTGGCCCTAGTTCAAATACTGTTTGCGAAATGGTGGGGAGGAGGCCGGCATTTCGTCTCCGCCGATCCTGATGTTGACAGGATGCTCGATCAGCACGATTCGGCGCTGGTGATTGGAGATGCGGCTTTGCAGGTGGACCGCTCTCGCTACATAACTTATGACCTGGCGAAAGAGTGGATTCGATTCACTGGCAAACCGTTCGTGTTTGCGTTTTGGGCGATTCGAAACGCGGCATTAGCTCGTTTTTCTGATAACAATCTCGCCTCTATTTTTCAGCAGTCCCGCGACAACGGGTTAAGGCCCGAAAACCTCAATGAAATTTCGATCGACTGGGCTCCTCGGCTCCATTTGACCCAGGCCGATGTGAAGAGCTATCTGACGAAAAACATTTATTACCATCTGGACCGCGCATGTCTGGAGGGCTTGACGCTCTTCTATCAGTACGCGCGGGAATGCGGTATCTTGGCCTCGTCACCCCAATTGCGTTTTCTGGGGGCCGAAAAGCTTGCGGCTATTTAGCCGCTTTCTCTGCAATAACATTCCCAGAACTGTAAACTGCCTCTAAGTCAATTCATGCTGCAATATTATCCATTGCTGTTCGCGAGTTCCATTGGATGGCTCGTGCGCCTGGGCGGCCCCGGGTTAATTCTGATTGGACTCGCGGATAACTCGGTTGTCCCCCTCACTGGCAGCATGGATGTACTCACCATTTATCTCGCCGCGAGTCACCGGCAAGCGTGGCCTTACTACGCATTTATGGCGACCTTGGGGGCGGTGGCCGGCGGATATATTACATACGCGCTCGCCCGAAAAGGTGGCAAGGAAGCGCTGGACCACAAATTCTCAAAACGCCGCGCCGACAAGCTTTGCAAGAGATTCGAGAAGTGGGGGTTTGGCGGCGTATTTATCCCGGCACTCCTGCCGCCTCCATTTCCTCTAGTGCCTTTTCTCATCGCGGCCGGAGCGATGCAATATTCGCGACGAAAATTTCTGCTGGCATTAGTGCTTGGCCGGGCCTTGCGTTATTCCATCGTCGCCGCCTTGGGGGTTCATTACGGAAAGCCAATTCTTGCGTTTTTCCGCCACTACAACAAGCTGGCGGTATTGGTATTGGTCGGTCTGGCGGTGATTGGCGGCGCTTTTACTTTGATTGGATACCTTCGCAGCCGGAAAGCGAGGTCTCCTCAGAAAAGCAAACGGGTGGCGGAAGGCAAGACTGCATAGTTTGGGCAAGCCAATCTTCAAGATACGAAGCACGCGACGCGCACTATAACGCCCATCGCCGAGGTAATTGTTTGAATCCGGCACTTCTTTTTCTCATCAACTACCGTAAGACTTGTGCTGCGTCACGACGCCGATGCAGAAACCGCAATTCATAAATCTCTGGAGAATTGAATGTCTAATAAAGCTACTGCCGCTGATGCTGAACTGATTCTCAAGCTGTACGATCTTCGCCGCGAAGCTGAGCTGCGCAAAGCACGCCAATGGTGGACTGGTACTTTTTGGCCGCAAACCGCCGATGACGTTACGAAGATAGCTGCGAATTTTGGCAGCCCTGAAAATAATTGGTTTCGCCAGGTTTCGGGATACTGGAGCATGGCGGCTTCGCTAGTCGAACACGGAGCGCTCGACCGGGACCTTTTTCTCGAACCCAGCTTCTGCGGTGAGATGGTCCTAATATTCGCCAAAGTCAAACCATTCTTGAAAGAGCTACGGGAGAAGGTAAGTCCCACTATGTTCCTCACGATTGAGGGACTGGTAAACAGCACGGAAAAGAGCCGTGCGATGCTACAGAGGATGGAGACGACTGTTGCCAACCGCAAAAAAGCGATGGCTGAGACAGCGAAGGCCAGCTAGAAACATTGAGTAATCGGGCAATTGGG
This sequence comes from Acidobacteriaceae bacterium, assembly GCA_003169715.1. Lineage (GTDB taxonomy): Bacteria > Acidobacteriota > Terriglobia > Terriglobales > Acidobacteriaceae > PALSA-188. Next base: position 22,991 of record PNAR01000286.1, read on the forward strand.
TAATTTTTGATTGGGTGATTTTGCAAGTCGCTTTTAATTACTCAATTACTAAATTACCCAATTTTATGAAATGTACTCGCGGATGTACTCGTCTTTCGACTGCGCCAATTCGTGTGCGTCGCCGTTAAAAATAATTTTCCCATCCCGCAATAACAGAAAACACATTGGAACAGTTTCACGCGCACTGGGTGACAGTGGTTGCATGTGGTTTGTCTTGCGGTCAAATCCGTAAGTGGCCATGGTAAAGGCGTCTTGCAAACGATGGGTTACGAAAAGTGAGCTCGTCTTGGCGACATCTCGTTGCTTAATAATAAGCTCGACAATTGTCGTGGAAGTTACTGGGTCAAGACCTCCGGTGGGTGAATCGTAAAGCAGAAGTTCGGGTTCGTTAATAATCGCGCGGGCGATGGCCACCCGGCGACGCATGCCGCCAGAGAGTTCTGAAGGAAACATGTCAATAGTTTTTTCAAGTTCAACGAAGCTGAGCACTTCCAGCACCCGTTTCTCGATGTCGGCTTCGGAAACATCTCCTTCTTCAAGCAGCCGAAACGCCACGTTTTCCCGGACGGTGAGCGAATCAAACAGCGCGCTTTCCTGGAATACCATTCCAATCTTGCGCCGCAGTGCAAACAGATCCTTCTGGTTCATGTTCGTGATGTCAACTCCCAGAACGTGCACGCGGCCGCTATCAGGCCTAATCAGCCCCATTGCCAGCTTGAGAATGGTGCTCTTTCCCGAGCCGGCCACACCAAAGATTGCCTTAGTTTCTCCGCGCTCGAGCTGAAAAGATATTCCGTCCAGAACAACCTTGTCGTCGAACGCCAGCGAAACATCTTCAAATACGATGACTGGAGAGGCGGCATCCTGGATTGCACGGGACGGTTCTTCTGCCACAATTGGGGGTGCGCCCATATCAGCGATTTCCGAAAACTGCCATGAGCAGCTTGGTAACGAAGGCATCCACCATCACAATCGAAACTGACGCCGCGACCACGGCTTGCGTCGTAGCTCGTCCTACGCCCTGTGTGCCTCCGCGCGCCGACATGCCGTAGTAGCACCCCACTGTCGCAATGATGAATCCGAAGATAAGAGGTTTGATGAGTCCCGTGAATACGTCTCTAAAAGCGAGGACCTGCCAGGCCGAACTCCAATACTGGTGCGCATCAAGCCCAAGCATGAGAGTGGAAACGACGGATCCCCCGAAAAGACCGAGAAGATCGGAAATAATAGTTAGAAAAAAAAGCATGAACACTGTCGAAACTACGCGAGGCGTCACCAGCTTTTTGAGCGGGTCGGTGCCCAAGGCGCGCATGGCGTCAATTTGCTCAGTCACTACCATCGAACCAAGTTCGCTTGCCATCCCAGACGCATTCCGGCCTGCGACCATCAGTCCCGTGAGCACGGGACCCAGTTCCGTCACCATTCCTACAGAGACCAACTGGGCTATCAACGAAAGCGACCCGAACCGTTGCAGTGTATTTGCGCTGTTCAGTGCAAGCACAACTCCGGTAAACAATCCCGATAGGGCCACGATGGGCAACGATCCAACGCCGATCAGATCCGCCTGCTGCACGATGTCGCCGGAATAAACCGGCTGGCTGAACAGGTTGGCGATGGATCGCCCCGCAAGGACGGAATAATCCTGCACAGCCGTGACCTGCTCTTTGGCGAATTCGGAGGGAGATTTTAATTCCATTTCGAGCGTAGCCTGAGGGAAATATAACAGAAAGCCGCCGGTAGTTAGTTCAAAGTCCTGTTTGGTAATGGAGAGACGGGCGTTCCTGCCCGTCATGTCGGGCGAGGACGCCCGACGCTCCACAAATCTGCTAGTCCCGAACTTTCTTTTTAATTTCGATGGAGAGACGTTTGATTTTCTGATTCAAGGTGGAAAGAGGCACACGGAAACGCTCAGCCGCTTCGGTCTGGTTCCAATTGCACTTATCGAGCATGTCCAGGATGATATGACGCTCGTAATCTTCCACAATGTCGAACAGGGAAGCGTCAGCCCGATGCTCCAGGCGAGGAAACGCCGTGCCCCGCCCGGCAATGCTATCAGGCAGCAATTCGGTGCCAATCTCCGGTCCCGAGGAGAGAACGACCGCGCGTTCGATGACGTTTTCCACCTCGCGCACGTTGCCAGGCCATGAATAGCTGGGCAAAGCTCGCAGAGCTTCCGGAGTGATGCGTCTCGCCGGACGGTCGTTTTCCTGCGCGTAACGCTGCAAAAAGAATTCAGCCAAAAGGGGGATGTCTTCTTTGCGCTGCCGCAGTGGAGGCAGGTCAATCGTGATCACGTTTAAGCGATAAAACAGATCTTCGCGAAATTTGCCTTCGCGAACCAGTTGCTTCAAGTCCACATTGGTGGCAGCGATAATGCGGACGTCTACCTGCAACTCGTGCACTCCGCCGAGATGCATGAACTTCCGGTCTTGCAGGACGCGCAAAATCTTGCTTTGCGTATCCATGCCCATGGTGCCGATTTCGTCGAGAAAAAGCGTTCCGCGGTCGGCGATTTCGAACAAGCCTTTCTTCGAAGCAATCGCGCTGGTGAACGCCCCCTTCACGTGACCGAACAGCGTGGATTCTAAAAGATCGGGCGGCATCGCGCCCGTGTTCACGGGAACGAAAGCACGGTCTTTCCGCGGCGAATTGAGGTGAATGGCCTTCGCAATCAATTCTTTGCCGGTACCGCTCTCGCCCTGCAACAGGATAGTAGAGCGGCTCGGCGCCACTTGGGCGACGAGGTCGAAAATGCTGAGCATGGGCTCGCTCTTGCCCACTATATTTTCGAAGTTATAACGCTGCTTGAGGGCGCGCTTGAGCTGAATATTTTCTTCTTCAGCGCGCCGCCTGCTCACTATCGCCCGGACGTCGGC
>PNAR01000349.1 GCA_003169715.1 Acidobacteriaceae bacterium
CTCATCGACCTTGCGGCCTTCGGCTTGCTCCGGCGCCATGTATTCCGGCGTGCCCATGATCAAGCCGGTCTGGGTCAGGCGCATTTCGTCCTGGGTTGCCCGGGCCAGGCCGAAATCGAGGATTTTAATCCGGCCCGACGGCTCCTCGACCCAGATGTTCGCCGGCTTGATGTCGCGGTGAAGGATGCCTTTGCTATGCGCCACTTCCAGAGCCGCTGCAATCTGTATGCCCAACTCCAGCACTGTCTCAATTTCCATCGGTTGCCCGGCAATCAAGTGCTTCAGAGTGTTGCCCTCCATCAACTCCATCGCGATGAAGGTCTGACTTTCGCTCTCATTGATTTCATAAATCGTGCAGATATTGGGATGATTAAGCGCCGAAGCAGCACGAGCCTCCCGGCGAAAGCGTTCAAAGGCCTGCGCATCGTGGGCCACGTCATCAGGCAAAAACTTGAGCGCGACATGGCGGCCGAGCTGAGTATCTTCCGCCTGGTACACCACACCCATCCCACCGCCGCCCAGCTTATGCAGAATGCGGTAGTGCGAAACCGTTTGCCCCTCGATGGATTGCGGATCAGGCATGGAGCGAACATCTTAGCAGAGCCAGGCTAGGTTCTACTTAGGGGAAGTCCACGTCGAGCGTGTACAGGTTCTCTGTGCTCGCGTCGCGAAGGAACATGCGGGAGTTATCGGGTGCGTTGTCCCTCCAAACGCCGAAATCCGGCGTGGAGTATTGGTGAAGGTCTTTAGTGCTGAAGAGCGTCTGTGGATGAGATTCGCCGACTTTAATTCGTTTCTCATCGAACAAACTTGAATACTCCACGAAGCGGCTATCCGATGTCCACGCTGGGTACTCAATCGCTGCGGAATCAGTAAACCAGACTGACCACTTGCCAGTCTGAAAGTCGAAAATGCTGAGGGTTTTTGAAATCTCCTGAAAATCCACAGCGGCCAAATAGCGGCCATCGGGGGACCAGCGAGGGCTAAAGAGGCCACTGGAACCCGGAACAGTTGTGCTCTGCTTGGTTCCGACATCCATGATTCTAATTTCAGACTTCCGTTGTCCGGATGGTACCCCGGTGGAAAACACGATACGAGTGCCGTCGGGAGAGAACGCTGGATCCCCTTCGGTTGTGTTTCCGGGCAGCAACTCCTCGGGAGTGCCGCCCTGGGCCGAAATCACGTAGGCCTTCCAGGTTTTCCCCAGGGCCGATCCCATGTACACAATCTGTTTCCCGTCGGGGGACCATCGCGGAAGCGCGGCGTGATCGGGTGGATATGTCAGTTGAATCTTCTGGCTGCCATTGGCCTGGCTGGTCCACAACGTTTCATCCTGAAGACTAACGTATGCGATGTTCTTCCCATCGCGCGAAAATGTTACGTCATAAGCCGCCAGGCCTCCAAGGAACGGCGTGAATTGTTTTGACGCGGAATCGTAGTGCACCAGTTCGTCGCGCTGATCGTAGCCTCCTACCAGTAGTTCTTTGCCGTCCGGCATGATGCCCGCAATGTCGAATGCAAGCGGTCCAAATGTGAGCTGCATTGGGGTAGTTCCAGATTTGTGAAAGAAACTATGCGAATCCGGCAAAACGAAGACATCGCCAAAACTATCGTTGTGAACAGTGCTTCGAAAAAGGAAATACCGGCCGTCGGGCGTCCAGACGCCGCAGCACTCATGCGGCGGCGTATGCCAGTTCGGCAATAAGGGATGAAGATTGGATCCGTCGGGCCGGACTTCCCACAGAGCGGAGGTGTGGGATGCGTCGTCCACCACGGTGAATCGAATGCGCTTGCCATCCGGAGAAAATTTGACGCGCGAGGGATAACCCTGCACGGTAGCGATGCGTGCGGGACTACTGCCATCGGCCCTCGCGATCCAAATATCCGATCCTTTGCCGTACACCAGAGTCTGCCCATCGGGTGACCATCTTGCGCCGCACCTTACGTCCACCATGAAGCTTCCCAACCGGCGGGGTGATCCTGCGGGAAGAGGTACCGTCCAGAGGACATTGTTCTCACCGATCACCCCGCCGGAAGCAATCAGAATCTGCGAGTGATCCGCTGAGATGTCCATGATGCGAGCGTCCTTGATCGGGCTGGGGCTTTCCAGGACCTCGCCGCCATTCAAAGAAACCTGGGCCAGCGAAGTATCCGCGTCGGATGGGAAACGGTTGAAGTAAATTCTGGAACCGTCGCTGACGGCACAGCATCCTCCCTTGCCGTCATGTGTGATCTGGGTTGAGCCGGTGACCCGAGGCGGCTGCGCTGGGGCGAAATAGCGGAACGCAAGCAATCCGACCACCAGAACCACGGCCGCGCCGCCAGCCCACGACGCCATTCGCTTTTTCGCACGAACCGTAGTCACGGCGACCGGAGCCGCCGTCGTCAACTTGCCAGAACTCGTATCGCGTTTCAGCCGCTTCAGATCGGCTCGAATTTCCGCGGCGCTCTGGTAACGAATGTCGCGGTCTTTCTCCAAACCTTTATCAATAAGCCGCTCAAGATCGAGAGGAATGTCGGGGTTCAACCGCGAAGCCGGATTTGGCGTCTTGCTCAGGATTGCATTGAAAATCGCCGCAGAAGTGTCGCCACGAAATGGCAGCGTCCCCGTCGCCATTTCGTAGAGCACGGTGCCAAACGAAAATAGATCGGTGCGGGCATCGAGTTCTTTGCCCAATGCCTGCTCCGGCGACATATACGCCACCGTTCCCAAAGTGCTGCCTGGACTGGTGAGATGATCCTCAGTTACTGTGCCAGCATCCGCCGATATAGGGCCCGAAATCGCGTTCATCTTGGCGAGACCAAAATCCAGGATCTTGGCGTGGCCGCGAGAAGTAACAAAAATATTGGCGGGCTTGATATCCCGGTGAACGATTCCCTTCGCATGTGCGGCATCGAGCGCGTCGGCGATTTCGATCCCCAGATCCAGCAAACGTTCCGTTTCCAGCGGACGAGCGAAAATAGTTTGCTTCAGGGTTTGACCATCCAAGTACTCCATCGCAATGAAGGGCCGCCCCTGATGCTCTCCGATCTCATAAATCGTGCATATATTGGGATGATTCAGCGCCGAAGCGGCACGAGCCTCGCGCCGGAAGCGTTCAAAGGCCTGCGGATCGTGGGCTACATCTTCAGGCAAAAACTTGAGGGCGACATGGCGGCCGAGCTGCGTATCTTCAGCCTGATACACCACGCCCATGCCGCCGCCGCCGAGCTTGTGCAGAATGCGGTAGTGCGAAACCGTTTGCCCCTCGATGGATTGCGGCTCGGACATGGCGCGAACATCTTAGCATGCTGTTTTTCGTTCAGCCTGCCAGCGACTCAATCGCACTCACCGCTTCGGGAGATAAACTCACTTCGCCGCTGGCCAAGTCTTCTTTCATGTGCCCAGCGTCGGACGTTCCGGTGAGCGGCAAAATTCCAACCGCACGAGCGAAGCTGAAGACAACCTGTGCCGGAGTCGCCTTCGTTCGCATCGCGAGGTCTGTAATCGAACGATGACGAACCACCTCCATATTCGCCGTCAGAAGCGAAAAGCCCTGATAGACAACCTTTCGTTCTCCGCAGAACAATCGCACATCGCGGTCCCACCCTAGCCGGGCGAAGCAGCGGTTCTGCACAAATGCAGGATTTTCGCGATGAGCGGCAGCCATCTGTTCGAGATGGTGAAGCGAAACATTGCTCACCCCCAGAAAGCGCGCCCGGCCGCTGTCACGTTCCTTGCGCATTGCCTCCCAGACCTCAGCGTCTTCCTCACTCCAGTCATAAGCGGACGAAGGTCCGTGCAAGACGAAGCTATCCACATAATCAGCCCCAAGATGTTCGAGTGAACTCGCCAATGATTGGCGGACCTGAGCCGCAAAACTAGCCTCAGGATCATAAGGCAGCCGGTGATCCTGACCCCGTTGATAAGTGAATTTCGTCTGCAAAAAGAGATCGGCGCGCGTAACGATGCCTGCTCGATAGATGGACGCCAGTCCCTGCCCGACTCCAGCTTCAAAGTAATGTTTCCGTTGATTGGCCGTGTCAATTCCGCGAAATCCGCTTCGCACGGCGAGTTCGGCGAGGGCTGCCGTCCGCTCTTCCTTCCACGCCGTGCCATAGATAAAACTAGGAAACGTCGGTCGCTGCTCTGGCATCGTCCCATTCTGCCACATGCACAACCTGACTTCGGTTGCGACGCTCCGCCTTGAGGCACATTAATGTTCCCGGATACGATTTGCATTTCCCTTAGTGACTAAAGGCACTCCGCGCCGTTTGACGGTTCTCCCCCGATGTCCTTACACTCAAGAATGTGAGCCCCACTGAAACCTCCAGCAACACGAGGCGGGAAATTGAGATCGAAATCTCAGCCGAAGAAGTTGCCCGCGAAACCGAAACTCTGATCGGAAAATATCAGAAACTCGCGCGCATTCCGGGTTTTCGCAAGGGACATGTTCCCGCTTCGGTCATCCGCCAGCGCTTCTCCAAAGACATCCAGAACGATGTCGTTGACGCGCTCATTCCCAAGTATTTCCGCAAGGAAACTGGCAAGCTTGGCCTCATCCCAGTATCCCAGCCTCGCGTAACGGATCTACACCTTCACGACAACGAGCCATTGAAATTTAAAGCCAGCTTCGAAGTCATGCCCGAAATAAAAGTAGAAGGCTACAAAGAACTTCGGGCCGAAAAACCAGAAGTTTCCGTTAATGACGAAGAGGTCCAAAAAGCGCTGGATGAAATTCGCGAGCAGCGCGCAACTTACACCGCTATCGAAGGACGAGCGCTCGCCGATGGAGATTTCGCCCAAGTATCATTGGATGGCAAGCCGACTAACGAGACCGACGATTCCAAACCCGTCCACATGGACGACATTCTCGTCGAAATCGGCGGCAAAGACACGATGCCGGAGTTTACCGAAAATCTCCGCGGTGCTTCCGCCGGCGAAACCCGCAGCTTCGAAGTGAATTATCCAGACGACGCGCCGGACAAGCGCCTCGCCGGAAAAAAATTCACCTACACCGTCAATGTGCAGGCGATTAAACAGAAGACTCTTCCCGAACTCAACGACGCATTCGCCAAAGAGTTGGGAGAATTCACCACCCTCGACGAAGTTCGCCAACGCATCCGCGAAGGCATGGAATCCGAGCGCAAGCACACCGCTGAGCGTGAGTCCAAAGACAAGCTGCTCACTGAACTTGTGAAACGCAACGAATTCGAAGTGCCCGAGGCATTGGTCGAACGGCAGATTGATGTCCGTCTTGAGCGCGGGCTGCGGGCTCTCACCGCGCAAGGCATGAAGTCGGAAGACATCAAGAAAATGGATTTCAATCGTATGCGAGCCGGGCAAAGAGACCAGGCATTGCAGGAAGTGAAGGCTTCTCTGTTGCTCGAAAAAGTTGCGGACGAAGAGAAAATCGAGGTTGGCGACGAGGAAATTGATCGCGAGGTTCAAGCGCTTGCAGAGCAGTCAAAGCAAACGCCGGAAGCCATCCGCGCTCGTTTGACACGAGATGGAGCGCTGGATAGAATCCGAAATAGAATCCGCCACGAAAAGACCCTCGAATTTTTGTATCAACAAACCGCATAATGCCGCGCGATTATAAAAAGAGCGGCCGCTTTTGATTCCCCCCAAAAGCCCTGATTTGTCAGGGCAGGAGTGTGACAAGTGAAGACGCCAGTGGACAGAAACGACCCTCAAATGATGCTGGTGCCAATGGTCATCGAACAGACCGGGCGCGGTGAACGGGCCTACGATATTTACTCTCGCCTGCTGCGCGACAACATCATTTTTATCGGCACGCCGATTGATGACAATATTGCCAACTTGGTTATCGCCCAGATGCTTTTTCTCGCCCAGGAGGATCCGGAAAAAGACATTCAGCTCTACGTCAATTCTCCCGGTGGTTCCATCACCGCGGGGATGGCGATTTACGACACCATGCAATATGTGAAAAACGATGTAACCACGATCTGCATTGGCCAGGCGGCCAGTATGGCAGCATTACTTTTGGCTGCCGGTGAACCGAAAAAGCGGCTCGCATTGCCCAATTCGCGCATCCTAATCCACCAGCCGTCCATGGGAGGCCTCTCCGGTCAGGCCACGGATATTGACATTCACGCGCGTGAAATCCTTCGCATGCGTGAGATTACTAATGAGTTACTCGCGAAACACAGCGGTCAGCAGCTCGAAAAAGTAGAAAAAGATGTCGAACGCGATTTCATCATGAACGCGCAACAGGCAAAAGAGTACGGAATCATAGACGACATCATCTACAAGACGAAGTGAAGATATGATCTGCTTTCGGAAGCGGAAATGAACACAGGTAGAGACGCAGCTTGCTACGTCTGATTTTCAGCAGAAACTTGGGGCACCGCAATAAAAGGAGTAACGCCGAGTGAAGAATAAAACCGGCACCGAAGAGATACTGCGCTGTTCGTTCTGCCACAAGTCGCAGGACGCGGTGGCCAAGCTGATATCGTCCCCCAGCGATTATCCGCGCGCCTACATCTGCGATGAGTGTGTTGCGGTCTGCAATTCAATTTTGGAAGACGACCGCACCGCAACCCCTGTCGCTACCACTCCGAACCAGCTTCCCAAGCCTCACGAGGTTAAGACCTTCCTCGATGAATATGTAATCGGCCAGGAGCAAACCAAGAAGAAGTTAGCCGTAGCGGTTTACAACCATTACAAGCGCATCTACATGAACCGCCAGCGCACCGGCGACGGCATCGAACTTTCTAAATCCAACATTATGTTGATCGGCCCTACGGGTACTGGCAAAACACTGTTAGCCCAAACCCTGGCCCGCATGCTCGATGTTCCCTTCGCCATCGTGGACGCCACCACTCTGACCGAAGCTGGATACGTCGGCGAAGACGTGGAGAATATTATCCTCAAACTCCTACAAGCAGCTGACGGCGACGTTGGACGCGCCCAAACCGGAATCATCTACATTGATGAAGTTGACAAAATCGGCCGAAAAGACGAAAACCCGTCCATCACCCGCGACGTTTCCGGAGAGGGCGTTCAGCAAGCGCTTCTGAAAATTCTCGAAGGCACAATCGCCAACGTTCCCCCGCAAGGTGGGCGCAAACATCCGCATCAGGAATTTACGCCGGTGGATACCACAAATATCCTCTTCATATGCGGCGGCGCGTTCGTGGGCCTCGACAAAATTATCGCCCGTCGCGCCGGCAAGAAAGCTCTCGGATTCAAGGCCGACGTCGAAGTCGCGACTGATGAGGTCGTGGTAGACCGCAAGCAGACTTTCGAGCTTTTGAGCGACGCCCAGCCCGAAGACCTGATTAAATTTGGTTTGATTCCCGAATTCGTAGGCCGTCTCCCGGTCCTCGGTGTGCTCGAAGACCTCGACGAATTCGCCCTCATCGAAATCCTCACCCGCCCGAAGAACGCGATCATCAAACAATACCAGCGCCTCTTCGAATTCGAAAACGTGAGGCTGAAGTTCAGCGAAGACGCCTTAAAAGCTATTTCCCGTCAAGCCATGGCCCGCAAAGTCGGCGCTCGCGGCTTGCGCATGATCCTGGAAGAACTCATGCTGGACCTGATGTACCATTTACCCAGCCAGAAGAAGGTGAAAGAATTCGAGGTAACCCGCGAGATGGTCGAAAAGCGCAACGTCTCGCTCTCCATGATGGAGAAGGCGGGATAGTACAATAGAATGGTAACTGAGAATTAAGAACTGTAAGCAGAGAACTGATTTTAGTAGTTGACCGTTGAATTTCTGGAGCCCAGGTTTGACGACAGCCAAGGAAAAATTCGAAACCAAGAAACTCCCGATGATGCCGATTCGCGACGTGGTCATCTTTCCTCATATGATGACGCCGTTTGTGGTTGGCCGCGAATCCAGCGTGCGCGCTTTGGAAGAAGCGCTGGCCTCGGACAAGAAAATTTTCCTGGCTACCCAGCATGACGCGAGCGTGGACGAACCCAAACCCAACGAAATCTATCAGGTTGGAACGGTCGTAAATATCGTGCAGAGCCTCAAGCTCCCGGACGGAAACATCAAAGTCCTGGTTGAAGGTATCGAGCGCGGCAAGATCCTGCAAATTACCGAGACTGAAGGCTACATGCAGACCTCGGTTCGCCTCGCCCGCTATCCGGTCGAAGCTAATCCTCAAATCGAAGCCGCCATGCAGCGCGTCACAGCGCTTTTCGAACAATATGTAAAGCTCTGCCAGTCTTTGAATTACGAAACCATGATCGCCGCCGTGCGCATGGAAGATCCGGCGAAGCTTACCGACACCATCGCCGCCAATCTCCAATTGTCCATCGAAGAGAAGCAGGAGTTGCTTGAAATTTTCGATCCCGCCGACCGCCTCGCCCGCATCGGCGATGTGCTCGACATAGAAATCGAAAAGCTCAACATGGATCGCACGATCCAGTCACGGGTAAAGCGGCAGATGGAACGTGCCCAAAAAGAGTATTACCTCAACGAAAAAATCAAAGCCATTCAGAAAGAACTCGGGCGCGGCGAAAAGAGCGAATTCGACGAACTAAAAAAGAAAATTGACGGCGCTGGCATGCCGAAAGAAGTCAAAGACAAGGCGCTTCAAGAATTGAAAAAGCTTGAAGCCATGCCGCCGATGTCGGCCGAGTCCACCGTCTCCCGCAATTACCTCGACTGGCTGCTCGCCGTTCCATGGAAGAAGCGCTCCAAGGAAATTCGCAATATCGGCCGTGCCGAAAAAGTCCTCAACGAAGATCATTACGGCCTGGAAAAAATCAAAGAGCGCATTTTAGAATTTCTTGCTGTCCGCCAATTAGTCAAGAATCCGAAAGGCTCGATTCTCTGCTTTGTCGGGCCTCCCGGAGTTGGCAAGACCTCTCTGGGAATGTCTATTGCAAAGGCTACGGGACGCAAGTTCGTCCGCATGTCCCTCGGCGGCGTGCGCGACGAGGCTGAAGTCCGCGGACATCGCCGCACCTATATTGGCGCCCTGCCCGGCCAGATCATTCAGAT
>PNAR01000296.1 GCA_003169715.1 Acidobacteriaceae bacterium
GCTGTCGCCCATCTCGCCGTCGAGTTCGGCCTTGGGCACGAGAGCGGCGACCGAGTCCACCACTAGCACGTCAATTGCCCCGGAACGCACCAGCGCCTCAGTAATTTCTAATGCCTGTTCGCCGTAATCTGGTTGCGAGACCAGCAGATTGTCCACGTCAACGCCGAGCTTCTTGGCGTATCCAGGATCAAGCGCATGTTCGGCATCCACGAATGCGGCCATTCCGCCAGTCTTCTGAGCCTCGGCAATCACCTGCAACGCAATAGTCGTTTTTCCAGATGATTCCGGTCCGAAGATTTCGACGACGCGCCCGCGGGGAAAGCCTCCTACTCCGAGCGCCGCGTCGAATGAAATGGCTCCAGTAGGGATTACCGCTATCGGGACAATTGCCTCTTTGGAACCGAGGCGCATGATTGAGCCCTTGCCGAACTGCTTTTCAATTTGCGCAAACGCGAGATCAATAGCTTTGGAACGGTCGTCAGCCATAAATTCCTGCTCCTTTTATAATTGCGGGAATGGTAAGCGCGGATTATACACGCCCGTCTAAGCGAATAAAAGGCGAATCTAAATTAAAGAGAGGAAAGAGTCCCAAAAGTGGAACTGGCCCTCAAGTGACGAGGGCCTAAGAATTGGGAAGCAGTGAAATTTTGGTGCCAATGGCCGCCCGAGTCGAAGCAAAACGGGGTGAGAATTCGCACACACCCATGCCAGGCTCCAGCCAGACCGCACGACAATTGTCCCGAGGCGTATAAAAGATCAAGCTCCGTATGTTCCAGTGGCTGCCTCTTGCTCTCGCGAGAAGCGATCTCGGACCTTGCCGCCGAAGTCCTGAACCTTTTCGGCAATATTACCGCGGGTTTCTTCTCCGCTCGCGGGTGCCAACAGCAGGCCTAAGCCAACGCCGATGCCGATTCCGATCAGAAGAGACGCGGTTGTGCTGAGAATCGAGCTATCTTCGCCACGCAGCACATCTGAGGCCCGGCTGACCCGGTCGGAGGCCGTCTCGTATCCGTCTTTGGCCCTGCTTCTCAAATCCTCGTAATTGTCCTTGGCCCGGTCTCGTAGGTCTCCGACACCGTCGGCAAAACGGTCACGAACCGAATCGAGCAGATAAAGGCCTGTGCCGAGAAGCGCGTTCATAAGAATACTTTCTTTGCGTGATTTCATTCGATTTCTCCAGGGCGAGTGGACTCGCCAATATCAAGATGCCAAAACCAAGTCATCCGTTGGCGAGAATTTCATTACAGTGGGCCATCGGCCTCTAACGGGAAAGAATAAATCACCGATAGATGACAAGTGGAAGTTCGCGCCACCCGCTGGCAGAACTGTCCTCCCACCACCCGGTTAGCGAGTGCAATTGCGCTGTTCCCAATAATTACGCTTCCGGAGCGGAAAAGCCGTAGAATTGTTAGAGGGAAATCATGAAATACCGAATTGCCATGTGGACGAGTGCGGGCTTTCTAGTCGCGGGCTTCTGGGCGCTTTTTGCCTTCGCAACCTTCCCCTCTGGAAACGAACGAATTCGGGATGTATGGACTCTCGTCAGTTTAACCTGCCCCATTGCCATCGCTGGCATGCATTACCCTATTAGCCTCTATGAAGCTCTAGCTATGAATGGCGTTACATATGCGCTGGTCGGTCTGACCGCGGAAATACTACGTCACCAACCGCATCACGCGAAATAATTCAAAGCAGCCCACCGGCACGCTTCACCGTAAGTGAACCGGAGGCTTGTTGGGGCGATATTCCCACTCATCCCCCGGCTTCTCATCGAAATGGCCTGTTAACAGCAGTTACCTAGCCCCTTCCACTAGGCCAAGAACACTGGCTACTGACAGTTCGCAGTGCTGCCTCTTGTTCGTTTTTTAGCCTCTTTTGTGTACAGTTCTGTTTATGCAACGTCAATGGCGGATAGCGGTTCTTGCAGCAATGACGGTCTGGCAGACAGTAGGGCACGCCGAAAACCTTCCCAAAGAGTTCAAGAAGTCAGTCGAGCGCAGCACGCTCGACCAGCCGGGGACAAAGACGTTCCATCTAAGAGCGTTACTGGCACCGAGCTTTGAGCGAGACAATGAATCTGGCCGAACGGGCGAGGTGGAAATCTGGTGGGCATCGCCGACGCAGTGGAAGAGGGAGGTCCGGTCACCGGAGTTTCATCAAATCGAAATTGTGAATGGTGCTCACAACTGGCGGAAAAGTGAGGGAGATTATTTTCCTCAATGGTTGCAGCAGACTGCTGTAGAACTGATTAAGCCAGTGCCGCCACTCCACGAAGTTCTCGAACAAGCCAAACAAGCAGAGATACGGCGAATGGGACCGATTACGAACCTGGGCTGGATTGTCCCTAGCGGAACTCCAGAGGCCCATAACGTTTTACGGGAATACGTTGCTTTGCAGAACAGCACAGGTCTGCTGCTTTATGCAGGTGGCTTGGGGTGGGGTGCAGAGTTCAAGGATTACGCAGATTTTCACGGACGGATGGTCGCACGGACCGTAAATGTTGGATCGCCTCAGGTAACTGCAAAAATTACGACGCTCGAAGACTTAGGAGTGACTCCGGCGGATTTCTTTGATACGACAGGGAAAGACGGCGACTCCCAACCGCTACGAACAGTATTGATGGACGAAACTTCGCTGCGAAAAAATCTGCTGCCAATCGAGTCAGTGTCTTGGCCGCCGCTTCAAGACGGACCGCTCGAAGGAAATGTAACAAGTCAGATAGTCATTGATCGTGTGGGAAAAGTGAGGCAGATCGGAACGTTAGTTTCAGAAAACTCAGGTGTAAACGAAACCGGCCGGCAAGCAATCGCGGCAATGCGCTTCAAACCTTTCCTTGTCGACGCGGTTCCTGTTCAGGTGATGGCGCAGATTACGATCCCATTCAAGACGATTCGACCTTCGGGAACGGAATCGTTTGACAGCGCCCACAACTACTTTGAACACGGAAGACATGTCGGTTTTCCAGCGTTTGGGAACGGAACCGCTTATGTACTTCGCGCCGAGTTCGAGGCTAAAGCGCGTGACGGCACGATTGCTAAAGGGCAGTATGAGGACACCTGGTTGAGCGATAAACAGTGGCGGCGCGAGGTGATGTTTGCGAAGAGTCGGGATGCTCGGTCGAGAAACGGGGACAAAACCTACCAGTTTGCGGACGGGGAGGATGCAGGATTGTTGCGGCTCGTGATGAAGATCATGGAGCCGATTCCAGCGATTGACACATTCACGGAATCAGATTGGAGGATCAAGCGCGACACCGTCAACGGCGTCCGCACGGTGCGCGTGCTCGCAGGATATGAAAGCCCGGAAGGCAAACTAGACCCAGAGCAAGCGAGGGGTTATTGGTTCGACGACACCGGGTTATTAGTCAAGACCTACGCCGATGGAATAGAAACTCAGCGGTTAGAGTTTGAAGATTTTGCCGGGACGAGAATAGCGCGTCGCATTGACGTATTAAAGGATGGACATCTCGCTATGCGAATCCGCGTCACGGAGGTGTCGCCCGCAGGAACGATACCAGCAAAGACTTTCGAGGTGAAAGGCCACGAATGGACGCGAGCATTTACTGCCGAAGGGAGATAGGCGCAGCTCCCGCGAACCCCAATGCTGAGCGGCTGCGCATTGGGCCACTATGATTCTTCAGCTGATTATCGAGGTTCTTCAATAGTAATAGTGCCGTCAGAGAACTGTTGAAACATCGCCATTTCGCTCATTGACCGGGATCGTGAGTGTAAGGCCCGTTAACGTCAGCCATCTGGCGTCGCCTCTTCCCGTATTGGCTCTCAAACCAGTGTTGGCGTTTTTGGCTCCAATTGATTCAGAATTATCATTGCGGCAAGCGCGACGACGGGAACCAGCAACCCAATCCGCAGAGAGCCGCTCTGCGCTGAGAGTTTGCCGGTCATCCAGGGTAGAACTGCTCCTCCCAAGCCGGAGACCGAAAATATCCATTTTGCTTTCGGGGAGTCGTGCATAAAGGCGAGGGCTTTCGCGATACACAGCGGAAATATCGGTCCGAGCGTCAGGCCGGCGGACGCGGCGCTGAGAACAATCGCCATCGGCGAATGACTCAGAAGCAACAGGACGGCGCTTACCAATCCAATCCCAATGCACGAGTTCAAAAGCTCTGTCTCGGAAACACGCCGCAGAACAGCAGGCGCGAGCATCCTGCCTGAGAGTAACGCAATCCAGAAGCATGAGGTCGCGATCGCAGCCCAGGGTTTGCTTGTAATTGTCATACGGTGTACGTAGGTCATCATCCATCCGCTGATGGATACTTCAACGCCCACATATAAAGATGCCAGCGCGGCAAAAATAAACAGGAGTTGCAAATGCCTGTTCCCAGTCTCGATCTCGAGCTCCTCACGAGAACTGGTTAGAAAGGCCGCACGATGTTGCGCAGCGTGCCGAACGATGATCGTGAGTATCATTGCCAGCGCCACAGCCAGGGTAAGAAATAGATATGTGGGTGACCATCGTCTAACCCAAAGAAGCGATCACGGGACACATCGCGGCACCGATCGCCCAATAAGCATTCAAGATCGAAAGGGCCGCTCCCCGCCTACCGATGGATGTAGTGCCAATCAGCATGCTCGTAGCGGTCATGGTTAAGCCCAAACCCAGGCCAAATGCAAAGAAACGGGGGAATTCCGGGAATTCGGTAAAGAACGCGAGGGAATGCAGGTGCGTCAGCGTAAGCTCTGCGGCGAACCGGTGATCGAGTATTACATTCGTGACGCCACTGACAGCTTGGTGTCCGGCGACCGCTACGACCGGCACTGGAAAGGGATGTTCCAGCAGAGTATCCACAGCGATGAGCGCCTCTGCACCCCGGCCGAGAAGCATCCGGCTGTATTCTTCAATTAAATCCTTGCGATGCCTGTGATGCGCCGTGAAGTAAAAATATCCCGCATCCATCAGGTGGTCGCCGATACCACTCATCACCTGGGTGTGATAGCCGTCGCCAAGCTGAGGCACCAAAATTCCGATATTCAGCGTTCGGCGATTGCGAAGGGAACGCGCCAGAAGGCTCGGATGATAGTTCAGTTCTTTGGCGGCGGCCTTGATGCGATCGCGCGTCGCTTGGGGAATCGAACGCCCAGGAACCTCGTTCAGCACAACAGAAACCGTTGCGGGATTTAAACCGAGATGCTCCGCCAACTTCTTCAAGCTGATTGGTCCATCTATGCTCGGCCGCTTTTGTTTCGTCAGCCAGGATGGCGTCGAACAAGCCAACATGGGCGTCGCTCTCGGCGATTATCAGCACACCGGACGTTTTTCCATCGCAATCACCCACTTTAGCGACGAGTATGCAGCGCTATTCCGTAACGACGGCGACATGAATTTTACCGACGTCTCATACGCCGCCGGCATCGCGCCACCCACGACACCTTACGTTGGCTGGGGGGACGCATTCTTCGATTTCGATAACGACGGCTGGCCCGACTTGTTCATGGTGAATGGCCACGTGTATCCGCAGGTGGACAGCCTCGACATCATTGGCAAGTACCGCGAGCCGAAACTCTTGTTTTTGAACCAGCACAACGGCACCTTCAAAGACGTAAGCAAGCTGGTCGGCCCGGCCATTCAAATTCCGCAGGTAAGCCGTGGAGTCGCGGTCGGCGATTTATTTAATGATGGACGCCTTGATATCGTGATCGAAAATCTGAAAGGTGGGCCCATGATTCTCCAGCCGCAAGGAGGACCCGCCAACCACTGGATCAGCTTTGAGCTGGAAGGGACCAAAAGCAACCGCCTGGCCCTGAATGCGCGAGTGAAGGCCGCTTCCGGGGACCTAGTGCAGGTCGGCGAAGTTCTAAGCGGAGGAAGTTATCTTTCGCAGAATGATCTTCGCATTCATTTCGGACTCGGCGATCGGAGCCAAGTAGATAAAGTAGAAATTATGTGGCCAGCAGGAAAACCCGAGATCCTGACTAACTTGGCTGCGGACCACTTCTATCGCGTGAAGGAAGGCGAGGGCATCGTTCGTTCCGGCCAAATAGAACGCGGCGCCGAATCTGAATCTCTCATGTGACTCGGGCAGCCTGCGTTTGATTCCGCTTGCAAAAACTGCCGCCTTAGCTCACGCGTTGTGCAATAATCCCTCCGTTGAAATTCCGCAAAATAAAAAGAACTGGCTAACAGTTCCAGAAGGAATGACCAATGAACAATTCTTCATGGACTCGTCGTCGCTTCATGCAAATCGGAACCGGGGCTGCGCTGGCTGGTGCGGGAGCGAAGTTAACTCTACTGGAACCCACTCGGCTCTGGGGCGCTTCTCCAAATGTTTCGTCCAGCGACACGGTGCGCTTCGCTTCCATCGGAACCGGCGTTCGAGGCTGCGAATTGCTTAAGGCGTCCCTCATTGTGCCGGGTATCGAGTGCGTTGCTGTCTGCGATCTTTACGATTCGCGCCACTTGGCCGCTCAGGAATCGGTAAAGAAAAATGTTCTCGCTACACGCAACTATAAAGAGATTCTTGATCGCAAAGATGTTGACGCCGTAATCATTGCCGTGACCGATCATCATCATCGCCGGGTCTTCCTCGATGCCTGCGCCGCTGGTAAGGACATCTACTGCGAGAAACCGATGTCGCACACTGTCGAAGACGGCTTCGCCATGATCGAAGCCGCGCAGAAAGCGAACCGCATGGTTCAAATCGGAAGCCAGAGGGTCAGCTCCATTCTTTACGCCAAGGCAAAAGAAATCTACGACTCCGGAAGACTCGGCGACGTTACTTTCATTGAGGCCTACTGGGATCGCAATTCCGCCAGCGGCGCATGGGTCTATCCCATCCCGCCCGATGCTAGTGAGCAAACCATTGACTGGAACGCTTTTCTGGAGGACGCGCCGAAACGCCCATTCGATCCCGTACGTTTCTTTCGCTGGCGCTGCTTCAGCGATTATGGAGAAGGCTTGGCCGGCGATCTTTTTGTGCATCTGATTTCTGGAATCCACTTCATCACCGGCACCAACACGGTTGCAGAGCGCGCTCAATCCTCCGGCGGCCTCTTCCGCTGGAAGGACGGCCGCGACTTCCCTGACCTGATTGATACTTTCTACGATTATCCAAACTTCCGGCTTGCCGTCCGCTGCAACTTAAATAATGAGGGCGGCGAGTTTATTGGATTTTACGGAACCAAGGGAACCATGATCATTAAGGACTCGACATTAACCTACAAGCCTCAAGATATCCGTCCTCAGCCCGAGTCTTATTCCATTTATGGGTGGCCCGAGCAAATGCGTAATGAATATCTCGAAAAATGGCAGGCCGATCATCCACTTCCATTAAGCTTCACTGCTGACGAAGGAGTGGAAACCTATACCGTGCCAACCGGCTACAGCGACGTATCGGATCATCAAGCAAACTTTTTCAATGCAGTTCGCTCGCGAAAGAAAACAGTCGAGAACGAAGAATTCGGCAACCGCGCCGCGCTCGGATGTCATTTGGCAAACTATGCCTATTTCAACAAGACAATCGCGACCTGGGACGGCGCCGCAAGGAAAATTACTAGAGGCTAATTACTGGGCAGATTAATCCAGCGAACTATTTAGAGAAAAGTAGGCTTCATTTCGAAGGAGGGCTTCTACGCCCTCAATGATTCGGCCAGCATCTGACTTTGGAACAGCGCCACGAATGCCAACATTGCGCGCTTCCTCAACAAGTTGTTTAGAAAGATGCATGGTAAACATCAGAATTGGAATTGATGGAACTAGTTTCCCCATCTCTCTCGCGGTTTGGAGACCGTCCATTCCCGGCATCAGAAAATCCAGCACGATCAGATCGGGTTTCATAAGTTGAACTTTTTCCAGCGCATCACGACCGTTTGACGCTTCTCCGCAGACTTCCCACTCGCAATGCTGTTGCAGCATGTCGCGGAGCCTCTGCCTTACCAGCGGGCTGTCGTCAACCACAAGGATGCGGGTGTTCATCAGGGCCTTCCCGTCTAGTCATCTATCGTGACATCTTAACACCGGCACATAGCGCCACAAACTGATTTCGCGAAAATCATACTGTAGGACATCTCAGGTTTCCCCGGGCCTGGATATGAATGCAACCGCTACGCCCGGCAAAGCATCACTGCGGTCCAAACACACTCGTCCCAATATGGTATCTCGGAGCGGATAGCTGGAACGAACTCTGTCGTAACTGGAAGTCTTCCGCACGGGAAACTAATCTCGCGATCAGAGGTTTTAACGCTGTAGGGTTATAATCCTTTGCCAAATTGAGAATCAACATAAGCAGCGAGCCCACGCTTCCGCCGTTCTGCTCCTTAGAAGAGCTGTCGGTCATTTCGGAGCGCTTACTGCTACCCGTCATGCGGCCGTTTGCCTGCCTCGCGTGTCGCCGCCTCTCCTGTCGCTTTACGCACCTGCAGGCTCAGAGGACAGGCCCATTGCTTGGGTAGCGTTCTAGCAGGTAATGACCGCTGACGTTCAGCAAATGCTGCAAGTCAGCGCGCCAACGTGGGGGACCTTTAATCAGTACAAGCCCTCCGACTTTAGTGCGGTGATGTTAACGAGATACTTCTCAATGGCGTTCGCGAGGAGAGAGACGTCCTTAGTGGCGCCCGGATTCCAGTAGTTCAGACTCCTTGGCGAGATGGGCAGCGGAGGCAGCGTTGAGGTCGGTCCCGACGGTTTCCCACTTCCGACGCCCCTTAGCGTCGGTGATGCGGATGTAAAGGCTCACTGACGGTAATCATTGGCTCATGGTGTGTCTCTAAGGAGCCAATACCCGGAAATTCCAATAGATCAGTGATTAGGCAGCCGCGTTAGGTAGCCGGACGATTCCGGCTCCTGTTTATGAGGGTTTTAAGGTAATGGCGGAGAGAGTGGGATTCGAACCCACGTTAGAGTTTCCCCTAAACACGNNCGCCTTCAGCCACTCGGCCATCTCTCCAGGCATTCATTGTTCGGCTTTGATTGTATGGTGCGGTCTGGTGGGCCGCAACTAGCTCTTCGCTTTAGGAGGGTTTCGCTTGATTGAGTTCCCCGACGGCGGGAAAGGCTGCGGCCGGATTGTTTACGGAACTCGCGGGCAATTCTTTTTCCGCTGCCTCCGGAAGCCGGTTGTGCAGACAATAGAGCGCCAGTTCCAGGCGGTCGGCGACTCCCAGTTTGTCATAAACCTTGCGGAGATAATTCTTTACAACCTGCTCCGTGGTCCCGACGCGAAGGGCAATTTCCTTGTTCTTCATTCCCTGAGTGACGCAGGAAACAATCAACGATTCTTTTGGGGTCAATTGTATTTTGGAGCGGGAAGATGTGGGCCGGGACCCCTGCGTACGATAAGCTCCTAAGACCCATTGAATGCCACGGCTATCGAGCCACGACTCTCCCTGCCAGACTTTTCTCAGGCAGTCCACGAATAGTTCGGGTTCCACATCGCGCGAAACTATTCCATAAGCGCCACGCCGGAATAGCTCCAACGTCAACTCTTCATGCGGCTTCGAGATAACTACGACCAGTCGCAGGGCTGGAGTCTGGCGCAAAAGTTCAGAGACTGTGTCGGCTGGATTTGGGCTGAGCGCGGCTTCCATGATTAAGATGTCCGCGGAAAACTTCTTTGCAGCAGATAAAGTTTGCGGAAGTGTCTCCGCCTGCCCGACCACTCTTATGTCGTCTTCCACAGCAAAAATCTTGCGCAGGCCCGCACGGAAAATTGCTTGAGAATCGGCGACGATTACTCGAAGTAGCTGCAAAGAATTACCCTGGACTTCATGAGTTTCCTGAAGCTCGCCATACCCGTTAACCGGAATCGTCGCCATTGCTATGAAATTCCTTGCCGCAATCAGCGGCGTCCAAAACGATATTCGTCAATCACTACGCCGACGCCGCGTCGTCCACCGTCGTCCGAACTGCGCACTACCCGGCCTTTACAGTCCAGTTGAACGTCAGCTTGCGCGCCGACAATCTCAGCTGGCAATGAAATCGTGAAATCCACCATGGACCCGATCGGCATATCAGAATCCATTTGGAAGAGAACGCCATTCGCCGAAATGTTTTGCGATTCGGTGCGGCTCTCTCCCGATTGCGATTTCACCGCAATTGGCAGTTTGATCGGGAAACGCATCGCACTCTGCATGTCGGAATATTGCAGATCGAGCTTCTTGGTACCGGAATCCTTCTTGCGCGGCTTAAGATTTCCGTTTTCCCCGGATTGGTTGTTGTTCGCCATTACGAGCGAAGATTACACCCAGGAACCAAGAGTACAAAGTTACCGAAGGCATTGGCCTGTTAGGGGTAACCGCTTGCGGTTCAGCAATTTGCGGTTAAATTGAGGAGTTGAGCGGCCGGGGATTCTGGCAACTAGAATTTCGTAACTTCGGTGAAGTTGAAGTCGCGTATTTTCATCGCCGGCACAACCATATCGAAAGATTCCTCGCCGCTGGCGCGAACCGGAGTTCCCATGTCTTCGACATTTGAAAACATGTGAATCAGGCTTTCATTAAAGCGAAAATTGCGAACCCCGTAGCGGACCTTCCCGTCTTCTACGTAGAAAGTGCCATCGCGCGTCATGCCGGTCAAAATCTTTTCATAGGGATCAACCTCGCGGATGTACCAGAGGCGCGTGACCAGCACTCCACGTTCGGTGGACGCGATCATCTGATCCACTGTTTTCGGATTCGCCGGGCCGCCGAAAACAATATTCATCGGCGCTTCGCCCATCTCATTGGGGATTGGAAACCCGTGTCCTGTAATCTCAATCGGGCCGACTTTATTTTTGTATTCTGATTCAGTCATCTTCCGCGCAGTTGCGCGCGAATATACCAGTCGTTTTACTACGCCGCGTTCGATGAGTTGCACGCGCTGACGCCGCATACCCTCTCCATCAAACGGAGAGCCGGATTGGAGTGGATGAGCTACGTCGTCCCAGACATTAATATTCTCGCCAAAGACGTTTGTGCCCACGCGATTATTAAGGAACGACCGCTGGTCGAGGATAGCGAGTCCGCCGAAATCCCAGAACATGAATCCGGCCATGTCGAGCACAGCGGCCGGCTCAAGAATGACTGTGTATTTGCCTGCGGGAATTTTTTTCGGAGCGGCGGAGTTGGATGCTTTTCGTGCGGCGATGTCGGCCAGAGCAGCGGGGTCGAGAATGCCAACGTTGGGCGAGTTGGCTTTTTGCCATCCAGAGGAATCAGACGCGAGCATGGTGATGGATATCTCGGAAGAAGTCTGAGTGTGCCAATCTGACAGGCCTCGGGAGTTAAAAATACCTTCAACGGATTCCCCGGTCGAAAATATTCCAGCAGTAATGAGCTTATGTTTTTGGGCGGTGGAGACAATTTTGCCGACTGCTTGTGCGCGATCCTGCGGAGTGATAGCTGCGGTCTGATCAAATCGCCGGTTAGGGACCTGGCCATCGGCCTTTCCGGCATCAGATGACATCGGCATAAGATCCGCATCTTCATGCTGAACTCTCGCCAAACTTTCCGATGCCTGCACGACCCGCTTCAGACTCTCTTCGTCAAGCTTGTTGGTGGTAGCGCGGGCGGTACGTCCGCCGAACGCGCTGCGCACGGAGATAACATAGTTCTCTTCAGCAACATTCTGATGAATCGTATTATTCGCGAAACGTGTGAGCGCGGATCGCCCGCCATAGATCAGGGCTTCGACCTCATCCGCGGCAGAATACTTCCGAATGCGGGAGAAGGTTTCGGCGGCTTTTGATTTGTCAAGCATTCAGCAGTCAGCACTCAGCCCTCAGCCCGCGAGGCGTTCCTCGTTTACCTTGCGACTTAGTGATGCGAGCATTCTTTTCACTTCTACTACACCGTTGTGTAATTCTTCGTACCCTTCGGCGGTGAGGAATCCCAAGTCTCTCGAAAGAAGAAAGTGATACTCCAATTCGCTACCGGAACCTGCGGCGATATTGAGGAAGCGCTGAAACTCGGCATTGCCGTGTTTTCCACAACCTTCGGCAATGTTAGCCGCGATGGAGGCGGCACAACGGCGTATTTGAGAAGTTAGACCGTACAGTTCTTGTTTGGGGAACATCTCCGTGGAGCGATAAGAGGCAAGCGCTAGCAGGTGAGCCTTGCGCCACACAAGCAAATCTCTGAAATCCTTCATTGATGTGACCTCTTGATTTGGCTGAATGCTGAGTGCTGAATGCTACCCCAGCAGGCCAGATCCCGTATGTGATCCCAATCACGTTCCCTTGTACGCCGCGCCCACCTTGATCTTTCGGAACCTGGCTGGACTCGCTCCGTGTCCCGTCCCCATGACTTGTTGCGGCTGCCCTTTGCCGCAGTTGGGAGTTCCCCACAATGTCCAGTCGTCGCGCGAGCAGATTGCGTCCATCGAATTCCAGAATTCCGTTGTGATTCCTGAATATGAGGGATTCTTCAACAGGCGGGTTCGCTTGCCCCCTTTTATCTCCCATCCCATTTCGCATCCGAATTGAAAGTTATAGCGCTTATCGTCAATGGACCATGAGCGGTTCGTCTGCATCAGGATTCCGTAATCGGTCGAAGCGATGAGTTGCTCCAGGGTCAGGGGTTTCTCGCCCGGCAGAATGCTGATATTCGTCATGCGAATCATGGGCAAGCGGTTCCAGCTTTCGGCGCGCAGCGTACCTCCTGAACGATTCGAGCCGATGGTGTGAGCGGTTTCGCGCGAAGTTAAATATCCCGTGAAAAGACCGTTCGTGATGATGGGAGTGCATTGTGCTGGAACGCCCTCGTCATCAAATGCGAACGTGCCAAGGCCAGGCCCATGCTCTTGCCGCGCGTCCGCAACCACGTTGACGAGATCGCTGCCATAGCGCAAAGTTCGAAGCTTGTCGAGGGTCAAAAATGAAGTTCCAGCGAAGTTGGCTTCCATGCCCAGCACACGGTCGAGCTCAATGGGATGGCCGACAGATTCATGAATTTGCAGTCCAAGCTGCGAACTTTCGAGAATAATGTCGAAGACGCCTTCGGGGCACTTATCCGCATGATGTAAAGCGACGGCTTCTTCGCCGATGCGCCGCGCATTCTCAAGCAACTTCAATTCGTGGATGAGTTCATATCCTTTGTTCTGCCACTGCCCCCCAAAGGAGCTGGGATAAGAACGCTTATGAAGTTCAGTCCCAGCGAAAGCGTATGCCGTAAAGCCAGCTCCCGTGGTGTATTTCGTTTGATGAATATTCGTACCGGCGGAGGAAATGAACCATTGTTCTTCGCGGCGAAAGTTCATATTCGTTTCCGCGAGCGTTACTCCCGCAACCGAGCGCAGTTCAGCATCAATCTTGAAGAGCAGATCGAGATTCTGTTCCACCGAAATCGTGAAAGGATCAATTTCGTGCGGCGTTGTCCACTCAGCAATAACCGCTTTTTCTGGGGCAAGCCGGACGTCGCTTTGCTTCACATGAGAAGAAGCTTTGGCGATATCAACTGCCCGCGTCGCCGTGGTCTCTACAGAGGTGCGACTCAGGTCGTCGGAAGCGGCAAATCCCCACGCGCCGTTGGCGAGCACGCGTATGCCAATGCCCTGCGACTCCGAATCCGCAGCAGCACCCACTTTGCCGTTTTTAGTTGCGAGCGCGCGACTGCGTTCGTCCACGATTCGCAGGTCACAGTGCGAAGCGCCGCGTTGCTCAGCCACGTTCAAAGCCCAATCGGCAATATGTTTCATGGAATAGCGAGAAAATAAAATCTAACACACCGGCAAGCCTTAATGCTTCGCGGCTGCGGGCATCACGAGTTGCTCAACGATCGGAACCGGGAGCGGACCCTCGTCGAGCACGCGGTCATGGAACTTTTGCATATCAAAATTCCTTCCCATTGCATCCTGATACTTCTTGCGGAACGCAAGCCACTCGCGAAGGCCGACGTAATAAGTGGGCAGCTGTGTTGAGCTGAGTTTGGCGCGCGTGAGCTTCCCCTCTGCTTCGGCCTCTGTCTGGAAAGCATCCTTAGTCATCAAATCCATCGCCTGCTGGTCAGTCATTCCCATGGTTTGCATTTTCACATCGAGGATGGCGTTGGCCAGTAAACGAAGACGAATCTTGCGCATCACCAGGCGGAACCGTGGATCGTTTCCCAAATACCCTTCCTCCATCATGACCTGCGCGATGTATTCTGCCCAGCCTTCCACGTAAGCGCCATTTGCGTACAACGAGCGAAGAAGACGCCGCCTTTCCGGCCGAATATTATTCAGATGTTCAAACTGAATATAGTGCCCTGGCAGCGCTTCGTGAATGGTCAGCCACTGCAAAGTGTAGTTGTTGTACTCGCGAAGCTTGGATTCGGCTTTATCGTCCGGCATCGTGGGATCAATGGGAGTGACCCAATACTCGGCCTCTGCTTGCGGCTCGAGAGGGGGCGCGCTGTTAAAGCCGGCGACGGAATAAATACCACGCATAAACATTGGCGTCGGAATCACCTTCAAGTTGTCGCGGGTATTCAAGGAGACAATCTTTTTCTCGCGAATGAATTGCTTGATTCCCTCCACGTCGGCCTCAATGGCGGCTTGCAGTTGATCACGGCGCGGATGTTCGTCCGATATTTTGTGCAGAACTTCGTTGATGATTAAATTTTCGCGGTCGTGACTGTTGAGTTCAGAGTGGTCGGAGTGGTCCGGATACATCTGCTTATGCATCGGCAAAGCCAGATGTAGCATCTCCGCACGAACTGACTGCAATCCTTGCTCAGCGTCAGCCAGAACCTGTTCGGGAGTGACTGAGGTTTCCATGACGAGCTTGAATTTCTGGTCGTAAAGTTCCTTTCCCAACCTCCAGCTGCGGTTGGCAGGTTGTTCCGAAAAGTTTGATTTCAACCATTCTGAAAACTGCTTTAATGCCGCAACCGCTGGCGGCGCGACTTGGCCGTACTCGAGCTTCAATTTTGAATTTGCGGGGATTTGCTGGACGACGGTATTTTGGATGAGATCAATATTTCCGTCATTTTCTTCGATTGCCGTCTGCGTGAAAACTGGATCAACATCGCTTAAATATTGTTTAACCTGATCGAGCAAACGGGGAATCTGGCGCATTCTTGAAAGCACATGACTGAGCCGCACGTCAGGCGGAGCGTAGTTCTGGGTTAAGGGAAGAAAAAGCGCGTTGCCGATCACTTCGACAACGACCGTTGGGTTGTGTCGATAGTTTTGAATCTCGTCGAATTCGAGCAGCTTAAGTCCGATCTGATCGTCAATGAGATGCCAATCCGCTGCATCTTCCGGCGTCAAATCGGCAACTGGTGTCTCATGGTGAAAGCGTTCTCGCCAGCGTTGATAAAAGTTTCTCTCTCCATCAATGAATTTAAGGCTCATGTCATCAAGCTGGGCGTCGAGTTCGACAGTCTTTCCAGTCTTCTGGTCCAGGTGGTTGTGATACCCGGCAGCCGAAGCATTAGAAGGAGAGAGTGCGAGGGAATCCCTCATGAACTGATCGCTAAGCTCGGCAAATTTCTTCGCCGCGTCAGAATTTGGGACAGAACTGCCTGCCTGCTGAGCCGGGGAGTGAGAACAAAACATGAGCGTACATAGTACAGCCCAGGAAATTATCAGAACGGGACGTGGCATAAGGTTTAGGCCTAGATTCAGTGAGCAAAATGAATTCGCTAACGTAGTGTTCACTTCTGTGACGGACAGCAAGTACCCTCGTAATATATGCCATCGGTGTGGTTTGAATCCTCTTGACGCTAAAAATCTCAAATAAGGTATCCAGATGGTGACTTGCGGCGGGTCAATGTTTCCGGCAACCTGAATTCAATCCACAATCAAGGTTTGAAAATATGCTTCCGATTCATATGAGAATTAATCGCGCCGAACGTTTGGTTAGGATGTTGGAAGAAGATGCTCCGCTGCTCGCAGTGCGGGTCTCCCAGTTGACTCTCGAGCGCCAGCAGTCCACAAAGAATTACGCAGCGGAGTTAACCACCAAAGCCCGCGCAGAATTGGCAGCGCTCATAGAAGAGAAATCTTTTTGGGATTGGACGGATGCGAGTCCGCACGCCGCCGACTAAGAGAAATCCTCACTGAAAACAAAAACACAAGATCACACGACTTGTTCCACGTCGGTTTGATGCCTCACCGTCGGTATATGCGCTCCGTCATCAACAGTCGTTTCTTCCCATAAAGTGTGATCTCGCAATAGCCGTGATACCAGGGCTGTGTGCATGGCATGGCCCGCACGGTCGGCGACCACACTTCCGAGGATCGGCTTCCCTAGAAGTGCGAGATCGCCAATCAAATCCAGCACTTTGTGGCGCACAAATTCGTCTTCGAAACGGAGAGGCGGATTCTCAATTCCATCGCGGGTGAGCACGATGCAATTCTCCGTCGAGGCTCCGCGGATCAATCCCATATTGCGCATGGCCTGCTCATCCGCTCTGGAACCGAAGGTGCGGGCCGGCGCGATTTCGCGCACGTAGTTTCCATCTGACAAGTCAACACAAAAAGTTTGCTTTCCAATTAACGAATGGGAGAAATTTATGACATAAGAAACGGAATGAGTATCGGAGGGATAGATCCCAATGAATTTGCCTCCCTCCCGCAGTTCAAGCTCGCGGCGAATTTTAAAATAACGGCGCTCACGCCTTTGTCTACGAACTCCACCCTTCTGAATGAGTTCTACGAAAGGAAGGGCACTCCCATCGAGGATGGGAAGTTCCAGGTTATCCAATTCCACGATCGCGTTATCAATCCCCGTCCCAATCAACGCCGAGAGCAGATGTTCGGTGGTTGATATTAGAACGCCTTTTTTCATCAGGCTGGTGGCATAGCTGACGCGGGCGACATTGCGGCTGACAGCTTCTACCTCAAAACCGTCGAGGTCAACACGGCGGAAAAGAATGCCGGTGCCGGCTGGGGCTGGGAGGATGCGAAGAGTGACGGGTGCGCCGCTGTGGAGCCCGACTCCCTTGCACTCCGTGGCGGCGCGGACTGTGTGTTCGAACTTCAAAAGGGGATAAACGCTTGGGTCGTCCTCAGGTTACGCCGTTCTCGCACATCTTGATTGTGGCAAAACAGCCACAGTGCGTGGCTATTTGTCCATATCGGACCTATCCGCTAAGCCGTAACTATAACGAAATACTGACAGTTAGGAGCGACTCAAGGAAGGACCCGAGACGGGTCACTTTCTGGATGCCCCCGGCGGTGGCTGACTCGGCTCAACGTTGAACATGGAATCGCTGGCTTCTTTATTATAGACAACTACAGTTAAGAATCGCTGGTTTGACATGTCACCGTTGTAGTAACGAGTGACGACAAACGGAGTCATAATGCCGTTCGCGGGCCGATAGTTGTCATAGCCCTCCTCTTCCACATTGCGCTCTTTATCAGTCGGATCGCGCCAGGAGAAACTCTTCTTTACCGGCAAGTGAGTGTTGGAATCAATATAAAGAGTCACTGCCTGATTGTGGGCGTTCATGATGGTTACTTTCTCGACAGCTTGTTGGTCGGCGACAGATGGGCCGTCATAAAAAAGACCGACCCCCGGTTCATTCAGCCACTTTCGTAAAATCACATCGAGTGCGTATTTCTGGCGGCGAAGGTAATCCGTGAGTTCTTTGGTATCCATCGGACGCACGCCTTTGTAGGTAATTTCAGCGCCTTTTTCGCCATTAAATATTTCCACCACGTCGCGCTTCTTAGTCAGTTCGATACGATCTTTGTCAGGATATTTATAAAAACGCCAGAACAATAAGCCAGCACTTGTGGGTTGCCCAAGATGAAAACTATAGGTACGGCCCTCCTGGCTCACTTCCTGAATATTCAGATACGCCTTTCCACCCAACGCCTGAATCGTTTGGTCCAACAGGGTTTTCGCTTTGTTCTGATCTTGCTGATCAACCGGAATTGGGGCGGAAGGCGCTACGGAACTCGCAGAACCGGTTTTCGATGTGCCCGTTTGCGCGAATGCAGTTGCGGACAGCAGAATGGCTAATAAGGCGTACTTCATGCTTTCCAGTAGTTAGACGCGGCTACGGCCATTCTAGCTGCTTCCGAA
>PNAR01000297.1 GCA_003169715.1 Acidobacteriaceae bacterium
TTCTCTCTTATCGAGGGGCAGCCGGCCACCTGCACGGCGGGAGCGTCTTTACGGAGCGCGCCAGGTCATGCTCACAATTTCGGTACTGCCGGCGTCTTTGAGGATCAGCGGCGCATCGTCTGGGGTGAGGCCGAACCAGATGCCAAAAACGCCCGTCAGCAGGTTTGTTGTTCCCAATACGGCAACCGTCCCGATTTTTCCGTCGGCGATGGCAACGCGCTCCGTTCAATCTCGCGTCCCTTCGGAGTGCTAACTGCAAGAATGCGTTGACGACTGGATATTGTATCCTTAAAATCAGCGAAGCGGTTTTTTGAGCATCCTTGCAAGGCACCGCCCTTTTTAACCTAAAATTCTTGGCACATGAAGGCTAGTAATCCGAAGAGGGTTCGAGTGATTGATTCTCACACCGCCGGAGAACCCACTCGACTGGTGATCAGTGGCGGCCCCGAGCTTGCAGAAGGTCCGATACCTGCACGTCTGGAGCGGTTTCGTCGCGAATATGACAGCTTCCGTTCCGCTGTCGTAAACGAACCCCGCGGATCCGATGTAATGGTGGGCGCGCTCTTGTGCAAGCCGGAGGATCCCGATTGCGCGGCAGGAGTGATTTTTTTTAATAATGTCGGTTACCTGGGAATGTGCGGCCACGGAACCATTGGATTAATTTCGACGCTTTCCTACATGGGCCGCATTGTATGTGGTGAACACCGCATAGAGACGCCAGTCGGCACCGTAACTTCAGTCCTGCACGAGGACGGATCAGTCACGGTCAACAATGTTCCCAGCTATCGCGTTGCTGCCAAAGTTCCTGTAGAAGTGCCAGGCGTGGGCACGGTGCATGGCGATATCGCGTGGGGAGGAAACTGGTTTTTTCTAGTCGAAGATCACAAGCAGGATTTGTCGCTGAATAACATCGAGGGATTGACGGATTTTACCTGGACAGTCCGCCGCGCATTGGCGGAGAAAGGAATAACTGGAGAGGATGGTCACGAAATTGACCATATCGAACTATTCGGTCCTTCTCTGGTGCCGGGAGTAAATAGTAAAAATTTCGTGTTATGCCCGGGGGGTGCATATGACCGCTCTCCATGCGGAACCGGAACCAGCGCGAAGTTAGCATGTCTCTATGCGGACGGGAAGTTGCGTGAAGGCGAGATTTGGAAACAAGAAAGCATTGTCGGCACCATCTTCGAGGGAAGTATTAACGTTCGGAATGGGCGAGTTCATCCCAGTATAAAAGGTGTGGCGTTTGTGAATGCCGAGTCAGACCTGATCCTGGATGAGAGCGATCCTTTCTGCATGGGTATTCGCGAATGAGCGCAACTAGTCGTTTCGGCTCGGATACTCTCGTGGCTGAGCAGATTACCGTTACCGTTAATGGAATCCTCGTAGTGGTGGCCGATGGAACAACAGTCGCGGTCGCGGTTTTGCTTCAAGGAACCTCATGCCGCAGGTCTGTATCTGGGCAGCCGCGCGGACCTCTTTGCGGGATGGGAATTTGTTTTGAGTGCCGGGTAGAAATTAACGGGACGCCCCATTGTCGGAGCTGTCAGATCGTGTGCGAATCCGGAATGGAAATCCGCGCCGGTGAATAACGTGATAAGGCAACACTTTGATGTTCTCGTCGTGGGTGCCGGACCCGCCGGTATGGCCGCGGCAACTTGTGCCGCTGAATCTGGATTGCATGTGGGCATGGTTGATGACAATCCCGGAATCGGAGGTCAAATCTGGCGAGGCGACACGATCAACTCCGCAACGGAAGCAAAGCATTGGGCACAGAGGCTCGGAGCGGCAAAGGTTGATGTAGCTTGTGGCACGCGGGTCTTTGGCCATCCTGGGACTGGTATTTTGCTCGCGGAACGAGGTAACGACGTTTATGAATTGAAATATCGGAAATTGGTTTTGGCCACGGGTGCACGGGAACGCTTTTTGCCATTTCCAGGATGGACACTTCTTAACGTCATGGGTGCGGGCGGTCTGCAAGCGTTGGTGAAGTCAGGACTTCCAATTGAGGGAAAGCGAGTCGTTATTGCCGGAACTGGGCCTTTGTTACTTGCAGTCGCCGCATATCTTCGCCATCATCAAGCAAATGTCCTTATGGTTTGCGAGCAACAATCGTGGACATCGCTGGTGCGATTTGGGGTTGAGCTATTACGTCAGCCACAAAAGATCCGGCAGGCAATTTCGCTGCAAGGCGCTCTCGGCGGAATTCCTTTCGTGCCCAATTGCTGGCCTATAGAAGCCATGGGAAGAGATTCCCTGGAGCGAGTTGTGATACGGCGAAACGGTAAGACTGAGACGATTGTTTGCGATTACCTCGCGTGCGGATTCCATCTGGTTCCTAACACGGAGATCGCCGAATTGCTTGCCTGTGAAATTCGAAATGGTTATGTCCACGTAGACGAATTTCAGCAAACTTCCCGCGCTGATGTTTTCTGCGCCGGCGAACCAACCGGCATTGGAGGTTTGGATTTGTCGATCGCCGAGGGACAAATTGCGGGTTATGCTGCCGCGGGAAACAAGAGTGCGGCGAAGATGCTTTGCAAGACACGAGGGAAGATGAAAAGGTTCGCGGGAGTGCTGGATAATACCTTTACACTGCGACCGGAATTGCGAAGTTTGCCATCCCAAACGACAATTGTTTGCCGCTGCGAGGATGTTGATTATTCCCGTCTCAGCAGGCATACATCCTGGCGCGCGGCAAAACTGGACACGCGTTGTGGTATGGGTCCATGCCAAGGCCGGGTTTGCGGGCCGGCAACTAGATTTCTCTTCGGGTGGTCGCCAGATTCCGTGCGCCCGCCGATCTTTCCCACAAGCCTGGCAAACCTGGGCGCGTTGTCTTCGCAATCAATAACGGAGCATTGCGAAGTGACAGGAGGATGCGCATGAATTGGAAGGGTGTGATGCCGGCGATAACAACTTGTTTTGATCAGGATCTCGCAGTCGATCATGGCTTCATGGCCGATCATTGCCGCTGGCTGCTGGAGAACGGCTGTACAGGCATTGTCACGCTGGGATCGCTCGGAGAGGGTGCCACGCTTTCCTTTGAAGAAAAATTGCAGATTGTTAAGACTTGTGTCGCTGCTGTCCGGGAGCGCGCTCCGGTCATGGCATCGATTTCCGGGCTTGCCACGGGCGAAGCCGTCGCCCTGGCAAAAGCGGCGGCTGACACAGGCTGTGATGCTTTGATGGTTTTGCCGCCATACGTATATCAAGGCGATTGGCGGGAAATGAAGGCGCATGTATCCGCAGTGATCGAAGCTACTCCACTTTCGTGCATGCTGTACAACAATCCGGTTGCCTACGGAACAGATTTCGTCCCTGAACAAATACAGGAATTGGCGCAAGAGCACGAGAACCTGGAGGCGGTGAAGGAATCCAGTACAGATGCAAGGCGCGTTAGCGCGATTCGAGCATTGCTGGGTGACCGGCTGGAGTTATGTGTCGGCGTGGATGACGCGATCATTGAGGGAATCGGCGTCGGCGCGGTGGGCTGGGTCGCGGGCTTGGCGAATGCATTGCCGCACGAATCCGTCGAGCTTCTCAATTTTGCGATCAACGGCGAGCGCGAAAGAGCATTTGATTTATATCGTTGGTTTTTGCCGCTGCTTCGAATGGATACGGTGCCGAATTTCGTTCAGCTGATTAAGGTGGTGCAGTCCGAAGTGGGGATGGGCAATGCTCGAGTTCGTGCTCCACGCCTCGAATTGATTGGGGAGGAGTTGCACCGGACCCTAGAGATCATCAGGGATTCTCTCCGAAGCCGCCCTCGAGAACTAACTCGGCAATCCCTGCCCAGCACAAAATTAGTGTGAAGGACGCAAATCACCGTGCGACCGTTCCATAATTCTGGGAGTCCGGGTCGCGTGTGTTGAAGCACCCGCAAATGGCAATAGCAATGACAATTTTCCGTTTACGATGTCCCACGGCACTCCTGCTATTTGTAATCGCGCTCAGTTTGATTCCGACGCTCAAGCAGCGCGCTGTCGGCCAGGAAGAATCGCCCAAGGCACCCTCAACTCCAGGTCCGATGCTCGCGCAAGGGACGCTCGATTTAGATACTCCCGACTTCACGCTCAGCCTGGTGAGATCGTCGCAGACGGTCGCCGCACTCAAGCCGAAAGTGGCCCGAGACTTCGATTTCACGCCCGGTGATCTGCTGGTTGAGCGCTCCAAAGATGGTTATTTTCACTTGGGGGACATTACGTTTCGGCTGCGCACGGCAGGTGAGACTGCGTGGAAGAACTACTCGACAGCTACTGTACGGGCACCAGTCATTCCGCTTGCCGCTTCGGCGGAGAATCTCGCAGCGGCTGACCTCACTCCAACATTGCCATCTGATTTTCCATTGAAGATCATTCGAGCGTGGAGGCTCGTAAACGGCAAGCTGGTTCTACGATTCATCCTAAAGAACAAAACTCCAGCAACCATTGAAGTAGGCGCTCTCGGCATCCCGATGATCTTCAACAATGTGCTTAACAACCGCTCTTTGGAAGAGGCCCACGCGAAATGCTCGTTCTATGATCCGTACATTGGCGAGGATGCCGGATACTTGCAAGTTACCCGGCTCACAGGTCACGGTCCCGCGCTCTTAGTAGTGCCAGAAGGCAAGACTCCCTTTGAAGCCTACAATCCGATCCTGGACAGACCAGGGTCATGGGGCGCGGTGCCGATTTTCACTGATCCTACGCCACGAGGCATCACGTTTGAAGGCTTCTATCAATGGATGGTTCACAGCCAAGCCTACGCGGAAAATGAGTGGAAGAACGCTCAACAATGGAATCCACCAACGGCTCTGACCCTAGCACCGGGCGAGTCGAAAGCCTTCGGGCTGAAATTTCTAGTCTCCGATTCTATTCGCGGAATTGAGAAAACCCTTGCTGACAATGACCGTCCAGTCGCGGTTGGTATCCCAGGTTATGTTCTGCCGACGGACATCCACGGACGTCTATTTCTGAAATATTCCCGGAGCGTCAAGTCATTGCAGGTCGAACCCGCAGGAGCGATGACGATCCATAAAGACAGATCACCTTCCGCCGGGTGGATCGCCTACACCGTGGATGGTAAAACATGGGGACGGTCTCGTCTGACTGTCACCTATGAAGACGGTTTGGTGCAGAC
>PNAR01000011.1 GCA_003169715.1 Acidobacteriaceae bacterium
GGATGGACGAGCGGATCGCCGTAGCATTCCGACGTTGAGGCCAGGAGGAACGTCGCCTTCTTGGCTTTGGCGAGACCGAGCGTGTTGTGCGTGCCGAGCGCGCCGACTTTGAGCGTGGGGATCGGCAGCTCCAGATAATCGATCGGACTCGCGGGAGAAGCGAAATGGAAAACGTAATCGAGTTTTTCTTCCGGCAGGAAAATGAAACTCGAAACGTTGTGCTTGATGAAAGAAAAATTCTCGTTGCCCGCGAGGTGTTCGATGTTCTTGAGATTGCCGGTGATGAGATTATCGATCGCGATAACCCGATGACCCTCCGCCAGCAGCCGATCGGTCAGATGCGATCCGAGAAAACCCGCGCCACCCGTGACGACCGAGACTTTTTGTGAGCTCAAAGCCATGCTGCGGTGTATCTAATTCGGGACCGAGAGCCTGGCGAGCCATTTCCGTTTTTCCAGAGGAGCCAAGGCTTCGACCGATTCGTAGTGGACATGCCCCCTCGCCCTCTCAGATCCTTTGACCCTCCCGCTTTT
The DNA here is from genome assembly GCA_003169715.1 of Acidobacteriaceae bacterium. Lineage (GTDB taxonomy): Bacteria > Acidobacteriota > Terriglobia > Terriglobales > Acidobacteriaceae > PALSA-188. Next base: position 534 of record PNAR01000011.1, read on the forward strand.
TGGATCGATCCGCATCTCAAACACTCCGCCACCAGTGATTCGGGCCCGCCGCGCCTCGATGGGATAGTCAGGATGCGTCCTCGAAAGAATGACTCCTTTCATCTGGCTTTCAGTAAGCGCCTGACCATGAATTCCTCTGGCGGAACTCGCGGGAGCCGCGCTGAGTTGTCCCAGGAGAGAGAGAATGGCCGCAACCGCCAGGAAGGATCGCACAAACATTGCGATTTAAGAGCATCACTGCGCCGGACAATTGTCAATCGGGCAGCCTCGAGCAGGACCGCCTTAAAGGAACTCGGCGAGGCTTTGGTAGAGCTTGCGGCGGGAATTGAAGCGAAAGGAGAATTAAGACACAATCTGCGATCAGTTGTTTGCCGGGCCTTCCTTAAAAAACCCGTTTACTTGCGTTCGATCGGGGAATGGTCTGTTGCCACCCATCGGCACCTGCGCGACGGCGATCACGCCGGGCTTGAACTGCCAATTGGCGCAGATCTGCGCACATTCACGATCCATCACCACTCGTTGCCAATCGTCCTATTTGCTTGACATGCCAGTCTGGAGACCGGTACATCTTCGATTAAGGAATCAAACCTATGTTCAAATCCAAAACCTCACTTATCTGTAGCTTAACGGTTTTTTTCGGTCTGCCATCTGTTAGTACGTTTGCTCAGCCGCAACCGGTCATTCAAATTCTGGCCACTTTTGACTATCCCGGCGCTGGAAATTCCACAACTGCGATCGGGATAAACGACCGTGACGACATCGTCGGCTTTTACGTCGATTCCGGCGGTGTGACCCGCGGTTTTGTACGCGCTAGCAATGGCACGTTTAGTCTTCCAATTGTCGAGCCCAGAGACACTGGGAACTTTACGCGCTGCGAGGGCATCAATAACTCTGGAACTGTCTCCGGCGATTTCTTTAACGTAGCCGAAAACGCTTTCCATGGTTATTTCCTGTCGGGCGGTACCTTCACACAGTTTGACGTTGGACCTTCGTTCTCGACAAGCCTCGTTGGAATAAACGTTGCGGGCAATTTTGTCGGCACGTTTGGCAACGTGGCGCAGCCCAACCGGGCCTTCATAAACATTGGTGGAACCACGGTAGTGATCGCTATTCCTGGAGCCTACGACAGCTACGGAAATGGCATCAACACTCAGAATGAAGTCGTTGGTTCCTATTCAGATAGCAGCTTGGTTTATCATGGTTTCTTCCGGGCCGCGGGCGGCACGCTAAAGTTTCCGATAGACTTTCCCGGCTCGGCCTCAACCTTATTAGGCGGAATGAACGATCGCAACGCGATAGTGGGAAGTTACACGGACAACAGTGGAGGCGTCCATGGATTATTGCTCCACAAACCAAACACGTTCGTGTCCTTTGATTATCCCGGCGCAGTCGCAACGTCCCTTAACAGCATCAACAAAGCGGGGCACATCTCTGGCCGCTATACTGACGGTTTAGGCGTTCGCCACGGTTTTATGGCCGCTGTGATCGCGCCGCCGGTTGATTAGGCTGAGATCTGAATGTGGCGGTCGCTGCTACACCAGCGACAATTGGAGTGTAGGGCACTCGCCGTCGGGCAGGCCAGGACCAACCGTCAGCACGCTTTGAGAATTTGCTGCCTAAGAATTTATTTCCACGCGATTGTTTTAACGCGGAAGCGGAGCTCGCTAAAACTTCCGCCGGATGTGCCGCCAATCCAGGACCGAAGCGCCAACCGCCTGTCTCTCGATTGCGACTCGATGTAGTTGGCCCGGTCAGCTAACGTCGCGGTGCCAAAGTTGGCGAGAAATTTGTCAGTCCTCACCCAAGTCGAGCACCTGGGTAGTGTCCTAATTTGAAATCGGGTCCGAGATTCGTCGTTTTCGAACCCCCGGAAAACCACAGCGCGAGAATGCCGGAAATCGGCTGGACTGATCAACCGCAAAGGGTGCGTTTCCCGTGAAAGAGCCCCGCTCCAAGTTCGTCCTGAAACATTGGACGACAGCTTGAGCACACAGCGGCCAACGGCTTAAATCGCTCCTTTGAGACAAAGATATGGCGCAAGATTTTCTTGCAGCGGATACACCCAACGGGTGCCTTGTGCAGCCCGGAATGATTCCCGTTATGCGCCCTTCCACCGTTCACGGAAGGGAAATCTTAGCTAATCTCGTGCCCGAGTTGGCAAATTCTGCAATCCTGGGTAGTGCCTTAATTTGAATCCGACAGCCATGCGCAAAGTTTTCTCAAAAGCGCCGTCAGGACTCCCCGGAAGACTTGTATCTTTCTAGGCATGGGCAAAGAGCGAACTCCGGCGATCATAGAAATGGAAATTTTAACGGCGAGACAATTATTGTTACAAATTTGTGAATTGACCGGCCACGCCGATTTTCGGCATTCTTGCGATTTTCCGGCGGTAAACCTTCGCGGGCCCAAACTGGTTCCAAATCCCTCTCGGACACTACGCAAGATTTCTTCGACCTCAGTCGCTTTCGAATGTGTTCAGCGAGCGCGTCCATCTCGAAGGCATTTGTACTTATTCTCTACAATAAGTTGATGATTTCATCAAGAGACCAGACAGGAATCGGAAATTTGCAACCGTTACCGCAAATGAGATTCGCTTTATTGTTGCCAACCAAAACCTGAACGGGCAGTAATGTGGCTTCCTGATCGGGAGGCGTGGCCGAGGCCGGTTTATGGCACTCGACTTCACAATCGAGCGTGGGCTTAAAAATTCACCGTGGGTTCGAATCCCACCGCTCGATTTCAAATTAAGGCACTACCGACTGGGAGTTGCATTGGACGGCATCACGCTAGAGGGACGACAATTACGTGATGAGCTAATTTTCGGCCTCGGCGTCTTCGTTCGCCATCATGTCGCCTTCCTTGGTTTTTTTCCGCGTTGACTGGGCCAAGGAGCAGGCTTACAAGCTCCATCCATCAAACGGCTTATTAGGGGGCTGGTTTAACGCTGGAAAAGTCATGACCGCGGAAAAAACGACGATGGCCTTCGGCTGGCGCGTCTACGGCCTGGGCGTGATGGCGTTGGGCATGGTCTGCCT
>PNAR01000008.1 GCA_003169715.1 Acidobacteriaceae bacterium
ATTTAGCGAAGGGTTGCGCGTCGAATACAAAAGTACATTCGACGGAAGTGTCAGGAACCATTTATCCAAGGCCATCTCATCCTTTGCAAACTCACAGGGAGGCGTACTGATCGTTGGAATAAACAGGGTTAACGGAGTCCCAACGCCGCCGTTCGAGGGATTTAGCCTCCCGGCCAGGGAGGAACTCCCTCTGACAATTGAAAATATTTGTCTGCCGACCATCCATCCGCCAGTCCTTCCTCGAACTCAGGTCGTTCAAAGCGATACGCCAAACCAGGTCTTCCTCGTCGTTGAAGTGGACGAGAGTAGCGAAGCGCCTCATGCGATTGAAAATTCCACTAGAGTCTACGTTAGAACTGGGAACGCCGGGAACCCTTATAATCTCGCTGAAGTAGATCTCATCATTGACTTGATCAAGAGGCGACATGAACCTTTCGAACGACGGAACCGCCTACTTGCCGTCGCCAATCAACGCTCGTACCAGTGTGTACGACACGAACTACCTTTTCTCGAGATCAGCCTATGTCCGACGTTCCCTCGGGCACCTCTATGTTCGCCCCTAGAAGTATGGGAATTCATGTCTGGCCCTCAAATTGTTCGAGCAAATATACTTGATCGTAACTCTCTCCGTAGAATTCCCGGTGGCTCCGCAAGCCTAACGTACGGCGATCCCGCCCGGAGGCACATTGCTGCCCAATACGTCGAGCTGGTTAATCACGGGTTCCTCTTTGCTGCCTGGCAGTTTGTAATGGTTCCATGGGCTGACCATGATCAAAGCGAAAGTCTTCGCTTTAGTGATTTATCCCAGACGCTATTGTCGCTAACGGTTTTGGCGGAAAGATTCTATTCTGGTCGCGGATACCGGGGAAATTTGACGCTAACCGTGTCACTCCATCACGTTCAACGACAAGCTATGCGCTTCGTAACCACGAATCCATTATTTCCTAATGATCCTGACGATTTCCGGTGCTACAGCGAAGACGTCGTCGCCGAGCGTCAAGTCACCGTGGAGCAGATTCGTCTGCGAAAACAGGAAGTAATAACGGAAATTCTTGTTGAGCTAACCTGGGCGTTCTGGCAATCGAATGCGCCTCATCCGATACACAGGTTGAGTGAGAGCGTCCAACGGATGGTCGGACCCTAGGGCCAACATAAGCTGGCGGCGTAAGGCACACGGAACCAGGGTAGTTGTGATCGATGGTGCACGGATCAATGATGGTTTCTTCATTGACGACGAGGCCAGTCGCAACACGGTGCGACTTTGCGAGCGGTTAGGCTTCGTGGGCTGAAGGTGTCGCGCGAGTTCCGCGCGGCGATTTTGGTGCGGGTTCGGATTGTTCGAAATCTTCGTCGGGATTTATAGAGCTGCGCCGCAACAGGGTGATGGAAAACACCAATACGAGGACGAGCAGGCCGAGTAAGCCCAGCTCGATCATGGAAGCGTGGAAGATACTGGCGCCGTCAGGCGTCCACTTGCCCTCTTTGGTCATCGTGGCGGCTTCCAGCGTAATTACGAGAATTCGTCGGATGGAGGCGATCAGCCCTACCACTAAAAATGGCTCGGTGACCAGCGTGTGCGAGCGGATAGAGATGCGCACAGTGTGCAAGATCTCCACCAGCATCAAGACGACCAGAAGTTGATCGAGGACGCGCAGGACCAGCTGGGTATCCGTGACGACCATCCATTGATGCCAGGTGTCCCAGAGCAACTTGCCGGAGCGTGCAATGGCGACCAGGGCGGTGAGCGAAATCAGGATCGCCAGAATGGTGAGGATGGCCACTTCGGCCATGCCCAGGTAGTCGCCGAAATGTTTGCGCAGCTTGTTATCCGGCATTTGCGCAGATGGTATCAGCCAGAGCTGGCGGTTTCAAGAAACGAAATCGAGTCGCGCGGATCAGTCTCTGGCGTGCAGGCGTTCGCTATTGAGTCGCTTATTTTCTTGTTGCACGAATTGTGAGGAAGGGCTGGACAGCAACGCCGACTTCACCCTCTGACAAAGTCTGCGTGAAGGAACGCGGCGTATCGAAAGCAAATGTTTCGCGGAACATATGTTTTTTGCCATCTACCAGCTGCTCGTCAGAGATGGAAAGCTGCTCGTTTTTCCATTCGGCATCATTTTTCAGCTGGCGACAACCGGGTGAACTGGAGTTGTCGCACCACAATATCTGAAAGCTCTTGTCTTTCGCGGATGGCCAGAAAATTCCCAGGCCGGAAACATCGCCCTCCGTTCCGATGGAGTGATACTGCTCGATCAGGGAATTGGCACCCGGGCCGGCGGTCCAGGTGCCCGCAAACGTATCGATCAGTTTTTGCATGTCCTGGCGCGATTGATTGGAGACTTTGCCGATGGGAGGCGCGGGAAATGACATGCGGTGGTCTTCGGCCGGCAACTTCGTGGCTTGCGCGACCCAGGTGGGTTTGAGGCTGCTTCCAGCCGGGCCTCGAGAAATTGTTTGTGTGAAGGAATTTGGTTCTATTTCTGAGAATACTTCCTGGTGCCTGACTTTTTGCTGATCGTCTTCGGTGTATACGAAATTGTCGCCATCCCAGCGCATTACCTCTTTCGAAATGATGCAGCCTGCCGGCAGGTCGGTGGTGCACCGAATGTAACTC
>PNAR01000377.1 GCA_003169715.1 Acidobacteriaceae bacterium
GCCGTGAGAGAGAAAGGTACAGTCAAGTGGTTCAACGGGGCCAAGGGTTATGGATTTATCCAGCGCTCCACGGGGGAGGATGTGTTCGTACATTTTTCCGCAATCCAGGAAAACGGTTACCGCACTCTGAACGAGGGCGAGACCGTGGAGTTCGATCTGAACCAGGGTCCCAAAGGATTTCAAGCCTCAAACGTCAGCCGGGGATAGCAACACACCACGTCGGAGAAACCCTCTCAGCTTCCCCTGGGAGGGTTTGTTGTTTGGCTGAAATTCTTGGCGGAATGATAGAATGCGCCGTCCAGTATCCTCTCAGCCATGCGCATCCTCGTATTTTTTCTTGGGTCCCTTCTCGCGTACCACGCGTTTGCCCAAGACGTCATTACTGCCAACGTCACCGACGCCATGTTTGTATGCGGCGCGGAACATCCGGCGACGGACGGTCCCTGCGCAGCTCCGCCTCGCGTCATCAGCACGCCGTCCCCTGCGTACTCGGAAGAGGCGCGGAAAGCGCGGTTTGAGGGAACTGTCGTGCTCAGTCTCGTAGTGGGGGACGACGGCACGCCTTACGCTATTCACGTCGCAAAACCGCTCGGAATGGGACTCGATGAACAGGCGATTTTGGCTGTGCGAAGCTGGAAGTTTGAACCTGGAACTTATCAAGGCAAGAAGGTCCCGGTGCAGATCAGCGTCGAAGTTTCATTCCATCTTTACTCTGGGACCGAGGCTCAGGCTAAGTCCGAGGCGCAGGCTAAGAAGGAGTTGCCCAAGGCCGCTGTGACCAGCACGCAACAGATCGAGAACCTGGGAGCCTCCGCACAGACCGCTTACAACAATCGCAATTTTCGCCTTGCGGCGGACTTGTCGCGCCAGTTGACGGAGTTGAGTCCTCGGGATCGCAACGCCTGGAACCTTCTTGGCCTTTCGCTACTTGAGCTACATCAATTTGACGACGCGATTGGGGCGCTGAAGAAACAGATTGAGATTGATCCGCGTTCGCCGTTTGCATACAACAACCTGGGAAGAGTGTATGGGCGGCAGTTGAAGTTTGATGAAGCGGTGAAGCAGTTTCAGGCGCAAATCAATATTAATCCGGATGATCGCTATGCCCACGCGAACTTAGGCATGATGTTGCGGGATGAAAAGAAGTGCCCTGAGGCGTTGCCGGAACTGGAGAAGGCGCTAACCCTCACGCCAAACAACCCAGGTTTGCTAGTTGCGATGGGGCAATGCAATCTCGATCTCGGAAACAAAGAGAAAGGCCTGGATGATTTGAACCGCGCGACCACGATGGCGTCAACCGCCGGAGTTTGGAATGACGCGGCTTACTATCTTGCATCACATAACCTCGAGTTGGAGCGGGCAAAGAAGTGGGCGGAGACGGCTATCAGCGTCGAGTCTGCCGGATTGCAGGACATTTCTGTTGACCATCTATCGCCCGCACAAATGGGTTATGTTCGGGCTCTTGGCATGCAGTGGGACACATTAGGCTGGATCTACTTTGTCAGTGGGGATGCGGCAGCCGCCGAGCCGTATGTGCGGGCGGCATGGCAGTTGGATACTTCGCCGGATGTCGGCAGTCACTTGGCGCAAATTGACGAAAAGCTTGGACGTCGCGATGATGCGATCCGTGAGTATGCGATGGCCCTCGCCGCGGAGAGTACAAATCCCAGAGTTCACACTCGGCCTGAGATCATTAGCGAGGCACGGGATAAACTTGTGAAATTCGCCGGACCGAAGGCAGATATTCCCAAGCTCATTGAGAAAGGCAAATCTGATTTGACCGCGATGCGAACGGTTGCGGTCGCAAAGACGGCCAAGGCCAGCGGTACGGCAGACTTCGCAATTCTGATTTCTCCGCCAGGCAAGGTTTCGGATGTACGTCAACTCAATGGCGATAACGGGCTAAAGCCGATGACGGATGCGTTGCGCTTAGCCCAAATCAACTTGCAGCTTCCCGCTCCTCAGTCGGCCTCGATAGTACGGCGCGGCACTCTGACTTGCGTTGCGAATCAAGCTCAGTGCAAATTCGTGACATTGACTGCAAGCGAAGCGTTCGATGCGGCCCGCAACGAGCAAGCGGGTCCACCGTCGGCTATTGCGAAAACTTCCCCGCCCGATCCTCACGTTTATGACAATCCGGCAATGCAGGTTCGCATCTCATTTCCAGATGGATGGCGTCTGGTATCGGAAAAACCCGCCTCTTATACTCAGCCGGCCATTGCGCTGTTTAATAAGGTGGGGACCATGGCATTTTTTCAGATTCTTCAAGAACATCTAGTGGCTCCGCCCGAGTTATACCAAAAGATTGTTGAATCGGCCTTTTCCCAGCAGGATGATTTCACCCATACTGCTGATGAAGAAGTAAAGCGCGATGGATTTTCGGGGACGCGATGGAAGATGAGTTGGAAAACTAAGGGCGTGACTTATCAGGGAATACTCGAATTCTTCAGCGTAGGCGACCAGCACTATCGCGTTTTGGCGTTTGCGCCGGTGGAGGTGTCCACGCTTTACTCTCAGGATTTCGAAGACATGCTAAGGTCGGTTCAGTTTCCGACGCTTCATGTGTCCGTGGATGACGTATTGAAAGAACGAAAATGAAGTATGCAGGTCCTAGGGATTAACAGGTTATGGAAAACTCGGAGACCAGACGGGTCCGGTTCCAAGTTTTTGCGAAACATACTCGGATACGTCCCGTCTGTCCCCGCATTTCCGTCCCAGCGGAATGAACTGGCTCAGTTCGCTGTTCAGCGCTTTAGTGCAGTTCTTCGCAGGTTGGGCCCAATCCACGACGCCGGGATTGACTCCGCCGACCTTCCCAACTACCGATACGCGGAGCTTGTGGGATGGAGTACAAGATGCAGTAATTCCTCCAATGAGCGGTGGGATCATTGACGAGAGCGGGGGGTTTGGGCAAGGTAATTCATTATTGGAAGCTGGAGGGGGTGATAGCGCCGCAAACTACAAGCCGTGGTACCTGCGTGACGCTCTCATTAGATTGCTTAGAGGCAAGAATGACTGTTCGGACTGGTTCAACCATGGGACGGGGTCAGCTGCGGATCTCATAAGTCATGTTCCGATTGTGCTAGGTAACCCAAACCCCGGGCCCCTTCCGGGCGCGGATGCCGACACTGAGCCTAATCCGAATGCCCCGATTACTGTGTACCCTGACGGACGTTTTTATCCCAATAGCGACAACCAGCTTCCAATTGGGGACTTCAAGCCGGGTTCACATGCAGCCCGGATGATTATCATGCTGCATGAGCTCGCCCACAAGGTCTCTCCGCCGGGCTTCACCGATGATGCTTTCTCGACATCCGACTCCGAGAAAAACACAAAAAAGGTTATGGAACACTGCGCGGCCGCTGTCGGCCGGTGACATGGCCAGAGGAAGCCAATTAATATGAGTCTCAGACATTTGAGTCTTTTCGTACTGCCGGGTGCCCCACTCATTCGCGTTTTTTGCGGATGAGTGGGTGAGTGTCCACTCCGCCACTTCCAAACTTTTGCGACGGACGTCTCTTGATTTCCGATTTCCATTCCTGAAAGTTTACCCGCACTGGACCTCGCTCGCCGAAAAAGTATGCCCGGAAGCTGCTCCACTTCCATTGATCCGGCTGCTCAACCAGTCCACGTTTCACCGGATTCCGATGCATGTACCGTAACTTCTCAATGCGTTTGTGTTCGCTCCATACACTAAAATCGTAAAAGCGTTTTTGCCACACGGCATCCGAAGCGTCTTCCCAAAGTCGTCGTTGCGCAGAAGATCTCCTCCGGCATCTTTCCTTCAACTGACGTGCGAATCGTTGCTTGACCACTTTCATCACCACCGATGGATCGCCCTCTTCGGGTTCGGTAATCAACAGATGGACATGTTCCGGCATGACCACATATCCGTGCACCACAAAACGATACTTGCAACGGGCTTCTTCCAGGATTTTCAAGAGCAGATCACGGCGCGAGGCACTCCCTAAAATCGGCTGGCGGCGATAACAACTCCAGGTTATAAAATGAAGGTCATGGGTGCCGTAATATCGATGGAGCCCTTTGGTCACGCGCTGAGGATAACCACAAAACGTGGTTCTTGTCTGTGACGGGTCACCTACTGTTGGAATGGAATCCCACTCATCCGCAAAGAA
>PNAR01000239.1 GCA_003169715.1 Acidobacteriaceae bacterium
ATCGAGACGATCAACAAGCTGATTCGCACCAGCCGCCAGCTCGTGCAGGAGCTTGGCCGGGAACCCACCTCGGAAGAAATCGCCAAGCGCATGGATATTCCGGTGGCGAAGGTCCGGAAAGTTCTGAAGATCGCGCAGGAGCCGATCTCTTTGGAAACTCCAATCGGAGAAGAAGAAGATTCGCATCTTGGCGACTTTATCGAAGATCGCGCTGTCGTTTCTCCCGCCGAGGCCGTCATCAATGTCAACTTGAAAGATCAAACTTCGCACGTGTTACGCACCCTGACTCCTCGCGAAGAGAAGGTCATCAAGATGCGCTTCGGTCTGGAAGACGGCAGCGAACATACGCTCGAAGAAGTCGGACAATCGTTCGCCGTCACCCGCGAACGCATCCGCCAAATCGAGGCGAAGGCCTTGCGGAAGCTGAGGCATCCGTCGAGATCGCGGAAGTTGAGAGCGTTTTTGGATGGAGTTAGGGATTAAGCTTTCTTACCACCGAGTCACTGAGAAAACAGGTAATGGGAAGGCGCGGCTTCGGTCGTGCCTTTTCCTTTTGCCTCCTTCCGAATTGGGACTGGATTTCCCCCTTACTCGCAAAACCCAATAGCATATCCGCATTTACAAAACGTCAGCGCATTCACAAATTGTCCGGCTGAATCGTTCAGCAGTGGGTATAATCGTCAGCCGACGAATCTTTCTCCTGACAAATCGATTCGCCGAGGCATGGAATGGATCACAACTCTCCCAATCTTCCCAGTCGCAGGAATTTTCTCGCCACCAGTGGCGGCTTGTTAGCGGCCGCCATAGCTGCGCCTAAAGCCGGATCTGCATTGACCGCCGCCGCCTCAAACGATTCCGGCGCCAAAATGCCATCCGAAAAATCTCGCCGCAAAATTCCCATCGGCGTTTTCGATCCAGTTTTTGCAGATCTGAGCCTCGACGAAATGCTCGAAAAGATTTCCGGGATGGGCATTGAAGCCGTCGAAATCGGCACTGGCGGCTATCCTGGATCGAGTCATTGCCCGGTACCGGAGTTGCTCGCCGATCCTGCCAAATTACGCGCATGGAAAAAGAAGTTCGAAGATCGCAATATTTTTGTCGGAGCTCTAAGTTGCCACGGGAACCCAGTCCATCCCGATCCGAAATATGCTGCGCGTGACGCGGAAGCTTTCCGAAACACGGTCCTATTAGCAGAACGATTGGGAATTAAGGTCATCGTCGGCTTCTCTGGATGCCCCGGAGGCAATCCGACCGACACCATGCCAAACTGGGTGACTTACCGCTGGCCTCCTGACTTCGCTCAGATTGAAGACTGGCAATGGAAAGAAAAAGTCATTCCGTACTGGACGCAGGCCGCTAAATTCGCCCGCGAACATGGCATTCACCAGCTTGCGTTGGAGATGCACCCCAATCAGGTCGTCTACAACCCGCGAACCCTGATGCGCCTGCGCGAAGCCGTCGGCGAGGAAATTGGCGCCAACAACGATCTCAGTCATCTTTTCTGGCAGGGTTGCGATCCCGTGGAGGTCATACGTTTTCTCGGCAGGCAGGGCGCCATCTTCCATGCCCACATGAAAGATACGGTCATGTTCCACGATAACGTGGCAAAATATGGCGTCCTCAATTTTGCTTCCGATGTCAAAGACCTTCCGGAAGCCTCCGAAACATTTCGCGCGGTGGGATATGGCCACGGGGCAAACACATGGAAGGAAATTGTTCGCGCTTACATGGAAGTAGGATATGCGGGTATTTTAAGCATCGAGAATGAAGACCCGATCCTGACGGGTGAAGTGGGCGTCGAGCGTGCCCTCTACGTATTGAAAAATGTGAGAAACGAATTGCTGGCTTCGTAGAGTCGAAGATTAGAGAGCGAGGAATTTAATGGCAATCAACCGCAGGGAATTTTTAAGCGCAACTCTAACCACGATTACGGCAGCCAGCGTCCTTGGCAGCCGGTTTTCCTTCGCCGCAACGCAGCACCGGGCGGAAAACATCGGCGTGCAGCTATACACCGTCCGTGACGCCATGCAACAGGACATGGACGGAACGCTGGCGAAGGTCGCCGCCATCGGCTACAAAGAGGTAGAGCTCGCCGGATTCACCATGGACGGCGGCAAGATTTTGTACTTCACTCACTCCCCGGAGGATTTGAAGGCATCTCTTGATCGCCACGGCCTTACGGCTATTTCCACTCACGTCAACTACGCGAGTCTCAGCCCGGAAAACTTTCCCAAGGTAATCGAAGTCAGCAAGATGCTCGGCCATCGCTACATCGTCAACCCGTGGATTGAAGATGAAATTCGTAAACAGCCTGATGGATGGAAGCAAGCTGCCGCGACTTTTAATCGCGCGGGAGAAATGAGCAAGAAGTCCGGAATCCAGTTCGCCTACCACAACCACTGGTTCGAATGGTTCCCCGTGAACGGCAAACTTCCCTATGACATTCTTTTGAAAGAAACCGATCCAAATTTAGTGAAAATGGAAATGGATCTTTGCTGGATCACAATTGCGGGCCAGGACCCAGTCAAGTATTTCAATCTCTATCCAGGTCGCTTCCCGCTGGTCCATGTGAAGGACATGAAGAAGCTCCCGAAAGTTACCGGTTCGGGAAATCAGGATTTCGGCGATTCTCTCGACGATATGACGGAAGTTGGCAGCGGCGTCATTGATTGGAAGCGTATCTTCGCGCACGCGGACAAAGCGGGAATTAAGTATTACATCGTCGAGCACGACAAACCAAAGGCGCCATTCGATTCTATAAAGACCAGCTATCAGTACATGCAAGCTTTACGTTTTTAGGAACTTGTTGGAAAGCTGGGCACAATGAAGTGCGGGCAAAATCCAGCTCCGGAGGAGCGACATAGCTTAGCCCCGGACGTAAGTCCGGGGTAAACGTGAACCAGAAATACGCGCCCAAAAAGGGCGCAACGCTCACACATTCAAACCATTAAACAATGCCGCAAGTAATCCGCTCTCCCAAAACCTACGACGTATGCATCATCGGCTCCGGTGCCGCTGGAGGCACGGCCGCCAAGGTTCTCACCGAGGGCGGACTCAGCGTCGTAATGCTCGAAGCCGGTCCTCCGCTCTATCCCGAGAAAGACTTTAAAGAACATGTCTGGCCCTACCAGCTCCCGCATCGCGGCGCAGGCATCGGCGCAAAAGACAGGTGGGGTTTTGGTGAATTCCTCGCGCCCAATGGCTTTTGGGATATTGAGGGAGAGCCGTACACCGTTGCCGAGGGATCACGCTTCCGCTGGTTCCGATCCCGCATCGTCGGCGGACGCACAAATCACTGGGGAAGGATCGCGCTTCGCTTCGCTCCCGTGGACTTCAAAGTGCGTTCAACCGACGGGATGGGCGACGACTGGCCGCTCACCTACGAAGAGCTTTCGCCATATTACGACAAGGTCGAATCCTACATAGGCGTCTTCGGCACAAAAGAAAACATTCCCAGCGCACCGGACGGAATATTCATGCCGCCCCCGCCGATGCGATGTACCGAAACCATCCTCAAGAAGTCATGCGACAAGCTCAACATCCTTTTCATCCCCTCGCGCATGGCAATCCTCACCAAACCGCTGAACGGGCGTCCCGCGTGTCATTACTGCGCGCAATGCGGACGAGGTTGCATCAGCGCGTCCAACTTCAGTTCCAGCCAGGTCATGATTCCCCCAGCCCAAAAAACCGGGCGATTCACCCTCATTACGGGCGCCATGGCGCGGGAAATCATTGTTGGCAAAGATGGCAAATGCGAAGCCGTCAGTTACATCGAGAAGGCGACTCGTTCTGAAAAACGTGTGAATGCCAAAGCCTTCATCCTGGCTGCAAGTGCATGCGAATCCTCGCGCCTCCTTCTCAATTCAAAGTCAGCTTCATTTCCCGATGGCTTGGCAAACTCTTCGGGTGTGGTTGGCCGTTATTTAACCGATTCGGTGGGCAGTTCTGGCGGTGGCTATTTTCCGCAGCTCGAGAAGATGCCTCCGCACAATCACGATGGCGTCGGCGGAATGCACATGTACGTGCCCTGGTGGAAGTTTGACCGCAAGAACGATTTTTTGCGCGGATACCACATCGAAGTCGGTGGCGGCAGAAACATGCCCGGCATATCAGAATTTGAGGGTGTGTGCGAAGAGTTCGAGGGATACGGCGCTTCGCTGAAGCAAAAATGCCAAAGTCGTTACGGCACCTATATCGGATTCGCTGGACGCGGCGAAATGATTCCCAATGCAAACAGCTATTGCGACATTGATCCCGTTACCGTTGATGAATGGGGCATTCCGGTGCTACGGTTTCATTGGGAATGGAGCGACAACGAGATCAAGATGGCGAAAGATATGCAGGAAACCTTTCGCGCCATTGTCGAAGCGGGTGGAGGAACCTATCACTCGCGAGCCACTCCGGGCGGCTTGAATCCCTACGGCATCGCCGACGGCGGCGTAATCATTCACGAACTGGGTACTGCCCGCATGGGGAGCACCCCCAAGACTTCCGCTCTAAACAAATATTGCCAGGCGCATGACGTGAAGAATTTATTCGTCACAGACGGCGCGTGTTTCGTAAGCAATGCAGATAAAAATCCGACGCTGACCATCATGGCTCTATCGTGGCGGGCATCGGAATATCTGCTGGAGGAATCAAGAAAAGGCAACCTGTAGTTTGAGGCTGAATCACGTAGGGACAGCCCCCTGCGGCTGTCCGCTTTGGAAAGAGATTTCTCGACAACGAAACGCTATGTCAAACCACATCTCTCGCCGCGACGTATTAAAATCCCTGAGCAAAGGAGTCATTGCAGGTTCTGTCCTACGTGTCATCCCGCTTGAGGCCGCGGAATACGTCCACAGAATGGTGGCCTCGGAGAAGGCCACATCGCCGGCCGGCGCCTACACCCCAAAATTCTTTCCGCCGCAGCAATACAAGACGCTCGTTGCCCTCTGTCAGACCATCATCCCGGCGGACGCAGATTCAGGCGGCGCAATCGAAGGCGGTTCTCCCGAATTCATTGATCTCATCACCAGTGAAAACCCCGAGCATCAGTTGACCTTAGGCGGTGGACTCATGTGGCTTGATGAAACCTGCACCGATCACTACGGCCAGCCCTATATACGGTGCACGGCGGAACAACAGAAGCAGATTCTGGATTCGATTGCATACCGCAAGAACGCTTTAGCCGACCCGTCCCTAAGCCCGGGAATAGAGTTCTTTGCTTTTCTGCGCGACCTCACCGTGGACGCATTCTTCACCAGCGCCCCAGGAATAAAATATCTGGACTACATCGGCAACACATATCTGGCGGAGTTCCCCGGATGTCCTCCCGTTCCGGAAGCTTGATACGGTAAACAACTCTGAGTTCCGGATTCCAATGCGCAGGCTGCGGCGAATGGAATGAAATCGTCCTGGATATTTCCGCTGGCAACGAGCAACGCTATGTCGAGGATTGTCAGGTATGCTGCAAGCCAAACGTGCTGCACATTTCTTACGATTCAGAGATGCAGGAGTTCGGCATTACTGCCCAATTAGAATGAAGGGCAGACGTGCATGAAATCTACATTGTGTTGTTTGGGTGTGGTGGTTTTGGGTGGCGCAGCGGTTCACCGCTGCGAACCCGCTTTCTGTGAATATCGGCTTCAGTCGCCGAGATCAGGACTCTGAAAGGAAAAGGCTGCATTGAAAACCCGCTTCAACAGTACTTTGATTTCAGCTCTGGTCGTGTCCGTATGCCTGATCACGTTTATTCCGGGGAGCCTGAGGTTCGCCTCAACCTGGAGGGAACTCTATTTTGAGACGCCCAGTTTCAAGGAAAACAACCTTTTGATGCCCCTGAGGTTTTGTTCTCTGGGGATCGAGCTGATCGGCTTGATCGTGCTCTGGACGGGGTATAGAAGAAAGGAGCGCTGGGCTTGGGTCGTGATGCTCATCGTCCTTCTATTTTTTGTTTTCCCCCTCAACGTGCTGGAGCTGCTCTTGGATATGCAGACGCCATCCTTCGCTTGGTCAGCATGGTTCCAGGGAATACGGGAAGGATACCTGCCAAGTATTTGGATGGCAGTGGGAGTTCTGGACTTCATGGTGATGTTGGTCGCCCTCCTCTTACCGGTCAAGGCGTTTTTCTTTAGATCCGTCAGCTCGAGTGCGGTGCTACCACAAGACGAGGATAATGTCTCCTCAACTGGCCCCAAGTAATTGGCGGGCGAATGCCGCAAACATTTTCGGGAGAGGGTCGACCGGTTGAAGGATTTCCGATGATGAAGATAAGGAGAACGCAATGTCCATAAGCAACACACTGCCCGGTCGAATAGTCGCTCACACCATGGTCACCACGCAATTTGAGTTGGATGGCTTCAAAGTAGTCCGCACTCTAGGTGTTGTGCGCGGCATCGTGGTACGCTCGCGCTCGATTGTGGGCACAATTGGCGCCACTCTCCAAACTATAGTCGGCGGAAATATCACGTTACTGACCAATTTATGCGAGAGGACTCGTGCCGAGGCTTTCGACCTGATGTTGCAGCACGCAGCCGACCTCGGCGGAAATGCGGTGGTCGGCGCGCGTTACGACGCCACAGAAATCATGCAAGGCGTCACCGAGGTACTGGCGTACGGCACCGCGGTGTTTGTGGAACCTTACCGGTAGAATCTGTCTTGCGCGGACGGCTCTTGGCACCCGCCCGCTCCCTGTTACCATCAATTCGTGACTCCCAACCCCCAAGTTCGCGTGCGATTCGCCCCTTCTCCCACCGGACATCTCCACGTCGGCAACGCCCGCACCGCGCTGTTTAACTGGCTCTTCGCCCGTCATCATGGCGGCGCCATGGTTCTTCGCATAGAAGATACCGATGTCGAACGCAGCGAGGCGCGCTTTGAAGATCAGCTGATTGCCGACCTGAAGTGGCTTGCTCTCGACTGGGACGAAGGCCCTGACGTCGGCGGACCCTTTGGCCCCTATCGCCAGTCCGACCGAGTTGAAATTTATCGCGAACATGCCGAGCGCTTGCTGGAAACGCGAAAAGCATATTTATGTTTTTGCACGGAAGCTGACCTTCAGAAAGAGCGCGAGAAAGCCCAAGCCGAACATCGCCAGCCGATCTATTCGGGAAAATGCCGGACAGTTGATCCGGCAGAAGCCAAACGCAGGCGAGACCATGGCGAAGCGTGCGCGATCCGGTTGCAAATCCCCGAGCACCCGATTCGCTTTCATGACATCGTTCACGGCGATGTCGAGTTCTCCAGTGACGTAGTCAGCGACCCCATCATCCTCCGCTCAAATGGAATGCCGGTTTACAACTACGTAGTTGTAATTGATGACGCACTCATGAAGATTACCCATGTCATTCGCGGCGACGACCACCTTTCGAACACTCCAAAACAGGTTGCGCTGTATGAAGCTTTAGGCTGGCCGGTGCCGGAATTCGC
>PNAR01000238.1 GCA_003169715.1 Acidobacteriaceae bacterium
CCTACTGCCGCATTTTTGACCGCTGCGGCCTGAAGTATATGGTGATTGACGCCCACTCCGGCGCGATGGGCGGATCGCAATCGGAAGAATTCATGGTGCGGACGCCAGCCGGCGAAGATCAGATCGTGAGCTGCGATTCGTGCAACTACGCGGCGAATCTGGAGAAGGCGACATCGAAGCTTGATCCGGTGCCGGATCTCGCATCCGATGGCGATGGGAATCCGGTTGAGGTTCACACTCCCGGTCAAAAGACGATCGAAGACGTTGCACGTTTTCTGGGCGTCTCTCCGAAAAATAAAATTAAGACGCTGGCTTTCATGGCGACCGAGATAGACGGTAAAAGTGGGAAATCAAAACTTCGCCCCGCCGTCCTGCTGATGCGCGGGGATCATCAGATGAACGAAGCCAAAATGTCCACCGCCCTGGCCGGAAGAGAAACGCGCCCGATGGAGGCTGCCGAGATCGAACAGCTTTTTCATTCTCCCGCAGGATTCCTAGGTCCAATCGGAATTCAATGGGCGAAAGATTTAAAGAGTTCAGACGGCCCCGTTCTGATTGTGGATGAAGCATTAAAAGGCCGGACCAACCTTATATCGGGAGCCAATAAAGAGGATTACCACGTAAAAAACGTCACGCCCGGGCATAATTTTCAACCGACCTCATATGCCGATCTGCGGAGCGTGACTGCGGGCGAAGCCTGCCCAAATTGCGGATCACCTCTTCGCATAGACACTGCCGTCGAGGTCGGCCATATTTTCAAACTCGGATACAAATATTCAGAGTCCATGGGCGCGCGCGTTCTCGACAAGAACGGTAAAGAGGTAATTCCAATAATGGGCAGCTATGGAATTGGCATCGAGCGTATTTTGACCGCTGCGGTCGAGCAGAGCAATGACGAGAATGGCTTCTGGTTGCCGCCGCAGATTGCGCCCTTTGAAATTGTGGTTACTCCGACCAACGTGTCCGATGAAAAACTGTTGAGCACCGCACTCGATATTGCCACACGACTGGAAGCTGCTGGCTACGATGTGTTACTCGACGATCGCGACGAGCGCCCCGGAGTGAAATTCAAGGATGCTGACCTAGTGGGCATTCCTTATCGCGTCACAGTGGGAAAGAAGGTTACCGAAGGCACTGTGGAGGTCGTTCTGCGCTCGACACGCCAAATACAGGATGCTAGCATCGGCGCTATAACGGAATATTTTCACCAGAACTTACGGTCAGCACGCTGCTGATATTGGCGGTGCGACCATGGCGGGAGTGAATATGGGAACCATCAAACTGGCCTTCGGAATATTCGTCATAGTGGCCTCAATCTATATGGGAATAGAGGTCATACCCCCATTTTATGCGAATTATGAATTCCAGGGTGACCTAAAGTCTGAAGCCCTTACCAGCACCTATACCCCAAAAAGTGAAGCTGATATTCGCGAATCCGTATTTAAAATAGCGAAGGGCTACGAAATTCCGCTTACCAAAGAGGGCATTAAGGTACAACGCACCGGAAACCAGGGTGCAGGAATGATCACCATAGACGCGCCTTATACCGTGCATTTGGACGTTCCGGGTTATCCTTTCGACCTGCATTTCGACCCAAACACAGAAAACAAGAGTCCTTTCTAGGCACCCTTCCTGATTTAGAATAAATGCAGTTGCCGCTTGATCCTTAACGGTTTTCAGGGATTCGCGCTGCTTTGGAGTAGCCCGGTCCGCGGCAAAGGACATCTAAGGCAGTACGCATTCCCCTTTCAAAGTGGCCATTAAGCTCAAGTTCCCGAAAAAGAAAAGAAGAGGGAAAGCCGGCAGACTCTTCCTTTCGCAGGATCCCGTCATAAGAGTTGCGCTCTTCGTATTTGTGATCCTGGCCGTTGCTATCAGCGGTTTTTTTTCCTATTACTATGTGAAGTATGACCGGATCATCGCACGCCGCTTTAAAGGCGAGGTGTTTAGCAACTCCGCGGAAATATATGCGATACCCACGCGACTTTATCTGGGTGAAAAGATTGAGTCCCGGGAGATATCAGCACAATTGCGGCAAGCCGGCTACACCGACAAGAACGGGAAGTCGGCAATCGGAAGCTTTCGACTGCTAACGGGCGGTATCGAGGTTGAGCCGGGGCCGGAGTCTTATCACAGTCCGGAGAAGGCAACCATCCATATCAGTGATGGCAAGATAGAAAGTATTACCGGACAGTCTGGGGATCTGGAAGCCTACGAACTGGAACCACAGCTAATCACATCGCTATTTGACTCGGAACAGCGGTCCAAACGACAAGTTGTAAAGTATGGCGACATCCCAAAAGTGATGGTGGACGCCGTGCTTGCCATCGAAGATCGCCGTTTCTTCGAGCACAGTGGAGTTAATTTCGTTCGCATGACCGAAGTCGCCTGGATTGATTTAACTCACCAGCGCTACGCACAAGGCAGTTCCACCTTGACGATGCAACTTTCGCGAGGATTTTTTCTCTCTCCCGAAAAAACCATCAGGCGCAAGATCATTGAGATGCTCATCGCGGAGGAACTTGAGCAGAAATTCAGCAAGCAGAAGATTTTTGAGATTTACGCGAACTGGGTGGACCTGGGACAGCGTGGATCGTTCGCGATCAGCGGGTTTGGGGAGGCGTCGCGCGCGTATTTCAACAAGGATCTGAAGGATCTGACGCTGCCTGAAGCCGCGCTGCTGGCGGGAATCATTCAACGGCCAAGTTACCTGTCCCCTTACCGGCATCCGGAACGAGCTTTGGAACGCCGCAATCTGGTTCTGGATAGCATGGTTGAAACTCACGCCATTACGAAGGAACAAGCCGAGCGGGCAAAAGCAAGCCCCCTGAAACTGGCGCCTCCAAACGTTGAGGCAAGCGACGCGCCCTATTTCGTTGATCTGGTCCGCGACACACTGATCGGCAAGATGAATGAACGCGAGTTAAACGATGAGTCGTACCGCATATACACAACGCTCGATCCCAACCTTCAGAATGTCGCAGCGCAGGCCGTGGATGCCGGGATGAAGCTGGTGGATGAGCAAGTCAAGAAGCGCCGGACCAAGCGAGTAAAAGTTGGCAAGAATAAATACGAAATAAAAATCGAACCCGGGCCTGAAGCACAAGTGGCTCTCATCGCGATGGATCCCCATACCGGCGAAGTGCTTGCATTGGTCGGCGGGCGGAATTACGCGTTCAGCCAGTTGGACCACGCTGTGGCGAAGCGTCCTACGGGTTCCATTTTCAAGCCATTTGTTTACGCCGCTGCCATCAACAGCGCGGTGAATGGCGCTACCCCTGCGTTTACGCCTGCATCCATCGTGGTTGATCAGCCCAGTACGTTCGCGTATGGCGATCAGATTTACGAACCGCGAAATTACAAAGAGGAATATCACGGGGAAGTGACCGCACGGTATGCCCTTGCAATGTCTTTAAACAATGCAACCGTGCAGGTCGCGCAGCAGGTGGGCTATGACAAGGTTGCGGATCTGGCGAGATCTGCGGGCATAACGTCTGTGAAGCCAACTCCCGCGATGGCCCTGGGCGCCTACGACGCCACACCATTGGACATGGCAGCTGCGTATACAGTTTTTGCGAACGGCGGAACACGAATCTCTTCAGTATTAGTCAACTCGGTACGCAACTCTACAGGTGATGTTGTAATGGATTTCCAGCCGGACAAGCGCCTGGTTCTCGATCCGAGGGTCGCTTTCGTAATGACCGACATGATGGCGGGGGTTCTCAACTTTGGGACTGCATTTGATGTGCGCGGCCGGTATGCCTTCAACGCTCCCGCGGCTGGAAAAACTGGAACCTCTCACGATGGATGGTTCGCGGGATATACGAGCAATCTGCTCTGCATCGTGTGGGTCGGGTATGACGACTACAGCGACATCCGCCTGAGCGGAGCCCAAACCGCCCTGCCCATTTGGGCTGAATTCATGAAAAAGGCAACCGCCTTGCCCCAGTATTCCAATGTAAAGACTTTCAGCCAGCCGAGCGGCGTAGTGGATGTTCAACTCGACAAGACAACGAACCTGCTGGCAACGCCCTCGTGCCCCCAAACGTACACCGCGGCTTTCATTGCCGGGACAGAACCGAACACGACGTGCGATCAAGGCGGCGTTCATGGATTCTTCTCAAAAATATTTGGGTTGGGCAATGACAAGGCGCTTCCGCCGCCAAATTCGGCAGGAGCGAATGGCACTGCCGCAGGAGATCCGAACCCGGCAGACGGAGACCCATCCAAAAAGAAAAAAGGCCTGTTGGGCAAGATTACCGGTATCTTTAAGAACGACAAAACGGCTGATCCTCCGCCCAAGCCGCCTGCAAACAACGAAGCAAGTCCTCATTGACCAAGGATGGTTTCCGTCCGGGTAATGAATATAGGAACGATGGTTCAGCCTGGGATTTGAGAGGTGAGTGATGCGTCGGGGCTACTGCCTGTGGTTTCTCTTCGTTGTCTTAATCGTTTTAGTCCAAACATTTTCTAAACAGACGGCTCTGCTCGCTCAGAGTTCCCTATCGGAACAAGTTCAAGTAGCGCCCCCAGGACATGGGACTCCCTTGGCGTCGACGTCGGCGGAACAATTGGAACAGACGGCGGATCTGATGCGCGCCAAGAAATCGTATCTCGACGCTATTGACTACTACAAAGCGGCGATGGCAAAGAGTCCGAACAATTCGCGTCTCTATAACAAAGCTGGCATCGTGGAACTGGAATTACAGAGATACCGCGAGGCAGGGAAGGATTTCAGCCGCGCGATCAAAGCCGAGCGCCAGTCGGCCGACGCATATAACAATCTTGGCGTGGTTTATTATTTGGAAAAAAAGAACGGTAAAGCGCTTAAGGAATACAAGAAAGCTATTCAGTTGAGCAGCACCTCGGCATCGTTTTACAGCAATCTCGCCGCAGCGTATTTTTCCCGCAAGGAATTTGAAGCGGCAACTGTAGCGTATGCCAAAGCTCTGCAACTGGACCCCGAGATTTTTGAGCATACCTCGGTAAACGGCGTGGCAGGCCGGATTTCATCTCCACAAGACCAGGCACACTACGACTACGTGGTTGCGGGCTTGTACTCCAAAATGGGCAATATCACTCGCTCCCTGGAGTACCTGCGCCGCTGCATGGAAGAAGGATACAAAGATGTTCAAGACGTTTACAAAGATCCCGAGTTCGCCGCGCTGAGAAACGACGCGCGCTTCGCGACTCTGATGGCATCGAGGCCGGCTGCGATTCCGGAGTAGAGGTTCGGTTATTTTTGCAGGATTGCAAAACTTTTTAGGTCGCGGTGGGTTCAAGTGAGGAACCGCTCCTGAAAACACAGGGTGAGTAGGGAGATAGAATCCGCCGTCTGCGAGCCCGAGCATTACAGCCGGCGGATTTGAAATTCAGCCGTTCGCTCTTGGCCTTGTTCTTAGCTTCTAGCGGAATCGCTTTGGGTTGATTTTTCTTTTTTGATTGCGGCCTTCCCCGGGCTTCTTTCGCCAATATATTTCTCCACGACTCGCTTCCATTTTCCTTGCGCCTTGAGGATGTATTCGACCGCATCCCGCAAGGCCCCGTCTCCGCCCGAATGTGGAGTCACGTAATGGGCGTCTTCCTTGACTTCATCGCGGGCGTTGGCCACTGCGATTGCCAACCCACAATTACGCATGACCGGAAGATCAATCACGTCGTCCCCGACGAACGCCGCTTCCGAGGCTTTTATTCCCGCACGCTTAATGATCTCTTCAAAAGCGGTCAGCTTGTCCTGAATCCCCTGATAGACAAAGTCGAGTTTTAAGTCACGGGCGCGAAGCGCAACCGTCTCTGAAATTCTCTTTGTGATGAGCCCAGTCCGGATTCCTCCCAGCCGGGCCAGAGAGATGGAAGTCCCATCATGCGCATGGAATCCTTTGGCCTCAATGTAGGATTCGCTGCGTAATCCAAATCCGCTGGTGCCTCCGTGTTTAGAGGCATGTTGCTGCGTGGTTTGTTGAATTCCCGGAGAAGCCGGAAAGATGTAAAGCTTGCCGTCGGTCAAAACTCCGTCCACGTCGAAGAGAAGGAGTTTGATTTTTTTCGCGCGCTTCTTGGACATGGCGGGATTCTAGCATTCGCGAGAATCACGTAGGGCGGGTGTCCCCACCCGCCCAGCGGAGCGAAGCTCTGCGGCGGTCTCGGATTTTAGAAACTGGTTTGTCACCATCCGGCCCTTAGCTTTTTGTCCCGTGCTTTGTCATCCCGCTTGTGTTCACGTTCGCGAGCTTGCACCAGTGAACCGGATCCTTTGCAAGAACCGCGAAGGAACTCGATAAGCGCATCGCCTGACAAGATCTCCAGCGAAAGGTCGTCTGGGTTACCAATCGAAGATTTTTGTGGCTTCTCGCCAGACCGGATGCTCCGAACTGGGGTCGATTTCTTGCCGCTTTCCTCACGTCTCACGTGTCTATCCTCCTTGCATGGTAATGGGCCGCGACGCCCAACCGCGTTTCCAGGTGGGGCGAGGATGCGCTGCGAATATTCTGCGGGCATCTCTGCTCGGTAATGGCTCAGTTCGAATTTCTGCCTTAATCTGAGGCGTCATCCCGAGCTTGCGAGGGATCTTGCGTGTAGCGGAAACGCGCTAAACAAGAGCTACTGCGCTGCACGCGAGATCCTTCGGGACTGAAGTCCCTTAGGATGACGTCGAGGGATTTGTTCAAACTGAGCCATTACCCTCTGCTCTAATGACATGGATAATGATAGATAATGTGCTATCATGAATGCAATAGAAGTTGCAGGAGAAAAGTCTGCCCATGTCCCAGGCCCGCAGGAAGGAATATCAGAACACGACCGTTCGCCTTCCGAGAGGCGTTTTCGATCAGACCAAGACAGCCATACAGAGGTCGGAGGCCGCTTCCAGCTTCAATGAGTTTGTGGTGCAAGCGATCAAAGAGAAGCTAAATAAGCTTACCGAGTCTGAAATTGACGCGGCTTTCGCCGGGATGGCGAGTGATCCGAACTACCAGCGCGACTCGATCGCTTTAGCCGAGGAGTTCGAGCGGAGCGACGGGGAAGCCTGGTGCGCCACAGAAAATGTTCACTCCAAAGCCCGTCCTTCCAAAACCCGTTCGCGGTGATGTGTTCAGCGCCCGCCTCGATCCCTCCGAGGGTGGCGAACAGGCGGCCACGCGGCCCGTGGTCGTATTTAGCAGGGATTCCATTAATGCCCACAGCCCGGTTGTGGTCGTGATTCCCACGACCGATGCTTCCAACGTGAAGCGCATTTATCCGAGCCACACCCACCTGTCAAAAGGTTCGGGCGGCCTGAAAATAGACAGCGTGGCCAAAGCCGAACAGATTCGGGCGATCCAGGTGTCGCGGTTTGTGGCGTACTATGGCCGGCTGGACAAGAACGCTATCGCGCGGATTGAAGAGGCGATCAGGATCACGCTGGCGATGAAGTGAACGCGCCCTTGCGCGGGCGAACATTTTACGAAACTAGTGCTTTCCGCGTAAAATGGATCCAATGTCCCTCCCGGTCTCCTCCCTAGAATGGGCGCACCCCCTCGTTCGCGATTGGTTTGTAGGTCGCTTCGGTACCCCCACCGAGCCGCAAGAACAGGGATGGCCTCACATTGTGGCGGGACGCACGACTTTAATCTCGGCACCTACCGGCTCTGGGAAAACTCTCGCTGCGTTCCTCGCTTGCATTGATCGTCTCGTCCGCAAGGCGTTGGCTGGAGATTTGCTGGATCGTACTGAAGTTCTTTACGTTTCTCCTTTAAAAGCTTTGGGGAATGACATTCAGAAAAATCTTGAAGGGCCTTTGGGCGAAATTCTTCAAATGGCCGGCGAGCGTGGTTTGCTAATGCCGCAAATTCGTACCGCTGTGCGCACCGGAGATACGCTTGCGCATGAGCGCCGTGCGATGTTGAAGCGGCCTCCGCATATTTTAGTGACCACGCCGGAATCGCTCTACATTCTGCTGACCGCTGAAAAGAGCCGGGCCATCTTGCGCGACGTTGAAACCGTGATCGTGGATGAAATTCATGCCGTCGCCGACGACAAACGCGGCGCGCACTTGACGCTTTCGTTGGAGCGGCTCGAAGCTCTCGCAAAACGACCCTTAATTCGCATCGGACTCTCTGCTACTCAGAAGCCCATCGAAGAAATCGCGCATTTCTTGACCGGGAACTCCCGTCCCGCCCCCGTAATTGTGGACGTCGGACATAGGCGCAAGCTTGATCTTGCGATTGAAATTCCGGCCAGCGAATTGGGAGCGATCGCGACCAACGAAATGTGGGATGAGATCTACAACCGTCTCGTAGAACTTGTGGAGCAGCATCGTTCGACGCTGGTTTTCGTGAATACGCGCCGGCTTGCCGAGCGTCTGTCGCACCATCTTGCGGAACGAATTGGCGAAGACAAAGTTGCAGCGCACCACGGCAGCCTTTCGCGTAAATTGCGCCTGAACGCCGAGAAGCGATTGAAAGAAGGAGAAGTCAAAGTACTGGTCGCGACCGCGTCTCTGGAATTGGGAATCGATATCGGCGCCATTGATCTGGTCGTTCAGATCAGTTCGCCACGGGCCATTGCGGTTGGATTGCAGCGCGTGGGGCGTTCTGGCCACTGGCGCGGCGCAATTCCCAAGGGACGCTTTTTTGCGACCACGCGGGATGAACTTCAGGAATGTGCTGCGCTGGTGCGTGCCATTAAGCACGGCGATCTGGATCGGATTATGATTCCCGATTCGCCCCTGGATATTTTGGCGCAACAAATCGTTGCCACATGCGCGTCAGGCGGCGGCCCTGTGGTTGACGGTGTGGCGCGGACACTCCTGTCCGCGTCTCCTTCCCACGAAGATTCCAACACAACTCCGGTTGAGGAACCGCTGTCCATATCGTCGGAAGGATTTAATAGTGAATCGGAAAGCACGCGGGCGGGGGCGCCCGCGCCACACGAGCACGGATGGGATGAAGATGAACTCTTCGCCCTTGTTCGCCGCGCTTATCCATATCGAAATCTTTCGCGGGAAATCTACGATTCCGTTCTCGAAATGCTTTCTGAAGGCATTGCAGCCCGGCGAGGCCGTTATGGCGCATACATCCATCGTGATCGCGTGAATCACAGGCTGCGAGCGCGACGCGGAGCCCGTCTGGCAGCGATCACCAGCGGCGGCGCGATTCCCGAAACCGCGCTGTTCACCGTCGTTCTCGAACCAGAAGGAACAGTAGTCGGCACCCTCGACGAAGATTTTGCCGTGGAAAGCAATGCCGGCGACATTATGTTGTTGGGAAATACTTCGTGGCGCATTCGGCGTGTCGAGGGAAAATCCGGAAGAGTCATCGTCGAAGACGCGCACGGCGCTCCTCCCAGCGTTCCGTTCTGGCGTGGGGAAGCGCCCGCGCGCACGGAGGAACTGTCTCTACACGTTGCTGACTTCCGGCGGCAGATCAGTGAGATGCTGCCTCACACGTCGCCCCTAGGACTTTCTCCAAACCAGCCGGAGGTTGCCGCGGCAGTCGCCTGGTTGAAAGAAGAATGCGGACTCGATGATTCCGGCGCCGAGCAGGCGATTCAATACATTCTGGAAGGCCGCGCTGTGTTGGGCGCAGTTCCAACTCAAGATACCGTAATCGCGGAAAGGTTCTTCGACGAAAGCGGCGGAATGCAGCTGGTCATCCATGCGCCTTTTGGCGGACGCATCAACAAGGCCTGGGGACTGGCTCTGCGCAAGCGCTTCTGCCGCAGCTTTAATTTCGAATTGCAAGCCGCCGCGACAGACAATGGTCTCAACATAGCACTCGCTGAGCAGCACAGTTTTCCTCTCGCCGACGTTTTCCACTTTCTGAATGCTGAAACAGTCCAGGAAGTACTTATCCAGGCCGCATGTGCTTCGCCCATCTTTGCCACACGCTGGCGATGGGACGCGAATCGCTCCCTCGCTTTGCTTCGTTTTCAGGGCGGCAAGAAAGTTCCGCCACAAATCCAGCGCATGCGGGCCGATGATCTATTGGCCTCAGTTTTTCCCGATGTAGCCGCCTGCCAGGAGAATATCGTCGGCGATATTCAGATTCCTAAGCATCCGCTCGTGGACGAAGTAATGAAAGATGTGCTTCACGAGGCGATGGACATTGACGGTCTTAAGAGTCTGCTTAGCGGAATGGCGGATGGACGAATCCGCTGCGTGGCCGTGGATACTCCGGTGCCATCGCAGTTCTCCCATGAGATTCTGAACGCGAATCCTTACGCCTACCTGGATGATGCGCCTCTTGAAGAGAGGCGCGCCCGCGCGGTCGCGATGCGGCGGATTTTGCCGGAATCGGTATTAGAGGAAGTCGGCAAACTTGATCCGGCGGCGATTGCGCAGGTGCGCGAAGAAGCGTGGCCGGATGTTCGTGACGCGGACGAATTGCATGATGTGCTGCATACGTTGATCGCGCTACCGGTGTACTACGTAGGGGCGGACGCCCTCGTCCGCCCGGCTGAGCAAGGCTCAGCGCTGGGTTCTGGCGAGCTCGCACCCGCCCTCCCGGACGGGGGCGTCCGGGGCTACGTGGCCGCTGCTCATCTCAAGTGGCAGACATATTTTCAGTTTTTAATGGATCAACGTCGAGTCACAGCTGCTATCGCTGTAGGGCGCGGATTTTGGGTCACCGCTGAACGTGCGAAGTCGTTCAACCTGCTTTTTCCCGATGCGAACTTCACACCGCAGCCTGCCGAAATTGATGGGCCGCTTCCGTCTCGCGAAGATGCGTTGCTCGCGCTCGTCACCGGATGGATGTCGCATATCGGTCCAGTTACGGCAAATGAGCTTTCATTATTGATCGGGCTTTCCATTTCTGAGATTGAACAATCGCTGCTTCGCATGGAAGCCAGTGGCGCGATTCTGCGGGGAAAGTTCACGGATGAAGCCTCGCGGGCGGGGGCGCCCGCGCCACACGAGCTAGAGCCATACCAGCCAGAGCTCGAGTGGTGCGACCGCCGTTTGCTGGCCCGGATTCACCACCTCACCGTGGCCACGCTGCGCAAACAGATCCAGCCGGTGACTTCCGCGCAATTCATGCGCTGGTTGCTTCGCTGGCAGCATCTCGCCCCAGATTCGCAAATGCAAGGCGAACGCGCGACGCTCGAAGTTCTCAAGCAACTCCAGGGGTTCGAAATTCCGGCAAATGCTTGGGAACGGCAGGTGTTGTCAAGACGCATTGCGAACTATGATCCGAAATGGCTTGATCAGCTCTGCCTGACTGGAGCAGTGGGATGGGGTCGCCTTTCTCCTCATCCTGCAACGATTGATTACGGGCCGGACTTGAAAAGCGACACGGAGACTCCGCAGAAAAAGCGCCGTGTCATCCCCACCAGCGTCGCCCCGATCACGTTCTTTGTTCGCGAAGACGCCGACTGGATGTCGCCCCACAACCCAGCAAGCGCCGATCCCAATGCGCGCGGTTTGAGCGAGGGCGCGCGGCAGGTTCTGGAATTCCTGCGTCACCGAGGAGCATCGTTCTTCGCCGACATTGTTCGCGGAACGGAGAAATTAAAGGCCGAAATTGAGACAGCATTGTGGGAACTAGTCGCTGCGGGAGTTGTGACCGCTGATGGATTCGATAACCTGCGATCCTTGATTGATCCGAAACGCCGCGCCGGACAAGGCAATGGCCGCAACACTCGTCCGCGCCATAGTTCCGGCCGCTGGGCGTTGCTTTATACCGATCACGCCGTTGAACGCAATCGCGCGGTGGAAGCTACCTGCTGGATGTTGCTAAAGCGTTACGGAGTCGTCTTCCGCGACGTGCTGGCCCGCGAGACCAATTTGCCCAAATGGCGCGAACTGCAAGTTGCTTTTCGGCGCTTGGAAGATCGCGGCGAGATTCGGGGTGGCCGCTTCGTGGACGGATTTATCGGCGAACAGTTCGCTTTGCCAGTCGCTCTGGAGTCGCTGCGTGCGGCTCGAAAAATCCTACCCGATGATCAGATCATCACAATTTCTGCTGCAGATCCGTTGAATCTAGTTGGGATCCTTGTGCCCGGTGACCGCGTGCCGGCGATCTCGGGAAAGACTGTCAGCTTCCGCGATGGCATGGCAATACTGGATCTCGATCAGTACACAACAATCGCTCCAGACT
>PNAR01000412.1 GCA_003169715.1 Acidobacteriaceae bacterium
GTAAATGAAAAATGAGGAATGAAAGAATTGCGTAATACATCGCTCCAGTGCGGTCGCGCCATAAACGTCGCGGCAACGTAGCTCAAAAATACCAGCGGCAAGTAGACGAGAATGCGTTCGATTTTTTTATAATTACCTAAAATGAGGACGAATCCTGTAGATGCGGCGAGCGGAATTACGAACCAGCGATAATCGATTCGAATCATGAGCGAAAGCGCCGCACCGCCGCCTTCGAGGTCGGCCGCCAACGTGACCAAATTTACAATCAGAACGGAAAGCAACGCAAGCAATGCCCAGCCCCTGCCGTAGCGCCTGCGCACCGCGCCTTCCAAGCCGGTCTTCGTCACGATACCAACTTGGGCGCTGACTGCCTGCACTACCGAAAGCATCGGGATGATGAGCAAAACCAGCCACCCCAGGGCATAGACGGTTGTAGAACCGATCACCGCCAGTGAAGCAACCGTTGTCGGATCGTTGTCCGACGCGCCCGAGACGATTCCAGGACCTAGAACTTTCCACCAAGGTTTCGAGGATTTTTTATCGCTCAAGCGCGGATGCTGTTTGTCCATCGAAGAGGGCTTTTCCGAGAGTCAGAACACCGTCGAGGGTCTCGAAAGCAATCATCATTCTAGACCGCAAAAGCGGCCAAGTCCCGGGAAGTCGGCATAGGGGACGTGATGGCAATTGCCCCCGGTTTACGGGCTACTCGGAAGTAATGGACTTCTCGGTACAACACGGTTACTACCTGCGAATTTTGGCGGGAACGAAGAACCAGGGTGCCGATTCAAACTGTCTCACCAAGGGGTTCACTTACTGCTGCACGAATCGAAAGGATGAGTGCAGTCCCTTCGCCACTTTTTAAGTGTTCACAACTGTACCGACGCTCGGGTAGTGGGTCAGTTTGCATCGAGAGCAGAAAAACAATCAACCACGAGAGGTCACGAAGGCCAGTTTCGACGGCTTCCTTCGTGCAACTTCGTGTCCTTCGTGGTTGATTGGTTTCGCAACTTGACCCGATACCCAGGGTGCCGCTACCTGCTCCCGGTTACGAAGTGAGTTTGGATTAAAACTGACCCACTAACGACGCTCGTCCTGAGTATCATTAATTATGGCCACCGGCTGAACTGATTCCTGGGTACCAATTCCGCGTAGCGCGGATTAGAGTGCAGGGAATCATTTTAGGGCTTGGATTCTTGCAGGAGGACTACGTCGGAGTCGGTGTGTCCGCGCAGGATGCCGAGATTCTTTCCATCCGCGGACCAGTGAAACGAAATGATCTGGTCGGAAGTGAAATTTGTGATCTGGCGTCCGGCAGAACCGTCAATGGGCTGAACCCAAATGTTATCCACGCCATTCTCGCGAACGGGGTAGGCGACGGCTTTGCCATCAAAGGTGAAATGCGGCCCGGCGGCGATGTGCGGATTGGTATCTAGTAAACGCGGCGAGTTTGAATTCGTCACGTCCAGGAGGGCAACTCTCGGGGTGCCGTTTTGCTCCCCCAGATTTTTGACCTCGACCAAATATGCCAGCGTCTTGCCATCCGGCGAAAGTCCCATCCCGCGGCCACCCTGGAACGCGTCAGCAACGGCGCTCGCCGGGACGGGCTCTGCCTTGCTCGATCCATTTAAGGGGACACGCCAAACGTGCTCCAGGTCTCTAAAGAAATAAACCCAATCATGATTTCCTGAACATGCTACCCCGGAGCCGCGGAAGTCGTCATTCCCACCCGTCAATTGCGTTGGGTGCGAACCGTCGGCATTCAGGCGCCAAATGCCTAGGGAATTCGTGCCGGCGTGAAATGCCCAGGGGAACACGACATACTCTCCGCACACAGACAGAGAAAGCATTCCGGCGAGCGGATCACTGGCGAGCACAACAGGATTTTTTCCCTGAGCATCGGTTCGCACGAGGCGCTTGAAATCGGATGTCAGCAAATTGCCGTCGGGCGTCCAATTGAAGCTGCTGATATCTTCCCCTTCCACAACCAAGGGATTCGCAGTTGGAGAGGCGCTGCCTTGGTCCGGCAAGACAAAAAGATTGCTTACCGCTTTTTGTTGAACGGTGGCCAGGGTCTTGCCATCGGCTGAAACTGTCAAAGTCGAGTAGCTATTGGTGTCACGGGAGATGGAGCGAACATGGCCATCCGGAACGGAGACGAAACCGATCTGGCTGCGGCCGATGTCGGGACCTTTTTGACGATATGTAATAAACAAGCCATCGCCGCCGACCGACCATTGCAAGGCCGAAATATCTTTGTCGGCAAAGGTCAGGGTTTGTATCTTGCCCGTGGCTAGATCGAACAGACTCATTCCTCCAAACGCGCCGACCGGAACATCGGGATAAGCGATCTTCTTGCCGTCGGGAGACCAGGCTAGCCAGCGCGGGAGATAGTGCAGAGGTTCTATGTGAAGCACCCTCTCATCGCTGCCATCCAATTTCGCGCTGAGAAACCGCCACTTGCCGGTCTCCGGATCATTGGCCCGGAAGTACGCCATGCGGGTGCCGTCAGGCGAGAAGGCGAAGCTGCTGTCCACGTCGTGAGCCACAACTTGCGGAGTGCCTCCCAAGACCGGGGTGCGATAAACATTGAAGTCGCTGTTTGTGGCATTTTCCGCTTTGCGGAAGTAGACGTAATTTCCGTCGGGGGAGAACGCGACATTCGGGATGGTGTTCGAGGGCGGGACGATTTGCGTGTCACTGGCAGTCAGAATATTGCGCAGCCATAAACTGTTCTGGCCTTTGTCATCCATCACCGTGAGCAAATATTTTCCGTCGGAGGATATTGCGGTGACAACTGCTTTGCCGGAATTTGTGACCTGCGAGATGCTGAAATTTTGAAAAGGAGCGGGCGCATTCCGATGAAGCATCGAGTACACGCCAAAGCCTGCGGCGGCCAGAACAATCAGTCCCGCAATTGATCCTGCGATCAGCCCGAGCTTGTGTTGTTTGGCTACGCTGACTACCGCGGAACTACTGCCGTGTGCACGCTGTGCTGCGCCACTACCGGGAACCGGTGTCACGCCACTTTGTGAGGAAATGTTATGTTCGCTGAGCGATGCCCCCGAGGCGGCCTCAGTTCGACTGGACGCGGCCGCGTGGCTTGACTCGGTCTCGCGTGTGAGGCGTTTTAGGTCCGCTCTCAAATCGGCGGCGTGCTGGTAACGCAGATCGCGATCCTTTTCCAGCGCCTTGTTGATAATGCGTTCGAGTTCGGCTGGCAAGTCAGGATTCATTCGGACCGCCGCAACCGGCGCGGAATCCAGAATTTCCCGCTGGATCACTCCCGAGCTTTCGCCTCGGAAGGGCAGCGTGCCCGTCGCCATCTCGTAGATGACCGCTCCGAATGAAAACAAATCGGTGCGCGCGTCCAGGTCACGAGCCCGAACCTGCTCGGGCGACATATAAGCGACAGTGCCCACCGCCATGCCCGGACTTGTCAGGTGGGCCTCAATGGTGCCGGTTTCCATGGCGTCGGATGCGGACTTCGTGGTGGTCACGGTCACCTTTGCCAACCCGAAGTCGAGAATCTTGGCGTGGCCGCGCTTGGTTACGAAGATGTTAGCGGGCTTAATGTCGCGATGAACAATGCCTTCTGTGTGGGCAGCGTCGAGAGCATCAGCGATTTCGGTGGCCAATCCGAGCAATACATCCGTCTCCATCGGCCTGCCGGCGATGCGATGTTTCAGGGTCATCCCTTCCAGAAATTCCATGGCGATGAAGGCCTGTCCGTCCTGCTCGCCGATGTCGTAAATTGTGCAAATGTTGGGATGATTCAGCGCAGACGCGGCCTGGGCCTCGCGTTGAAAGCGAGCAAGCACCTGGGGGTCACGGCCAAGGCTTGGAGGAAGGAATTTGAGGGCAACAAAGCGATGCAGCCGCGTGTCCTCGGCCTTGTAAACGACGCCCATGCCGCCCCCGCCGAGCTTCTCGACGACGCGGTAGTGCGAGATGATTTGGCCGATCACTCGTGGCGAAGTTTACTTGGGCGAAACTGGCAAGTCAATGCGGGCGTGGAGCTGCTGGAATCTTGACAGGATTGTTGGCGTAGCATCGCGTTGTCAATCATTGACCAGGGGTCGTGAGTGTAATCGCCTGTTATCAACAGTTAATTCCCAGCAGGGGCTTAAAACACACTTGCCGATTAAGCCTTCGAGACGGTGTGGAAGCTCCCTGAGCCTTCAGCGGTGTCATTGTTCGCTTACTTCAATGTAAACTTCGGATGTCGCGAAAATGTTGCTCGCGTTATGGAGATAGGGATGTCCCGTCTGTGGAGAATATGCCTTACTCTACTGTTCATCTTTCCCTTGTCGGCAGCACAAGAAACACACAGCCACAGCGCACCGGAGAAACTGGGAAAAGTATCATTTCCGATTTCTTGCACACCGACCGTTCAGGAGCAGTTCGACCGAGGGGTGGCTCTTCTTCACTCCTTCGCTTATACCGCCGCCGAAAGCGCATTCCATGACGTGGCCGAACTGGATCCGCAGTGTGCGATGGCACATTGGGGAATCGCCATGACGTACTTTCACCAGCTTTGGGACCCGCCTATTGTGCCCGCAACAATTTCGATTGCCCAAAAGGAAGTCCAGCGGGCGCAGCAGATCGGGGCGGGCTCCGCACGCGAGCGCCAGTTCATCAATGCGCTGGGCTCGATATATCAGGACGCGGCCACCGTTCCGTACCGCACACGGGTGTTGAACTATGAGCACGCGATGAGCAATCTCGCTTCAGAGAACAGGAAAGATATCGAAGCACAGGTATTTTACGCGCTCGCACTCCTGGCGAACGCATCTCCTGCCGACAAGACACATGCGAGGCAGAAACAGGCGGCCGATCTGCTTGAGCCGCTTGATCGCGCCTACCCGCAGCACCCGGGAATCCCCCACTACCTCATCCATGCTTACGACAACGCAGAACTCGCACCAAAAGGTCTTCCGGCGGCAAAAGCCTACTCCCAGATTGCACCATCAGCGCCGCACGCATTGCACATGCCGTCGCATATATTCACGCGACTCGGGCTATGGGAAGACTCCATCGCTTCCAACCTTGCGGCCAGGGGAGCGGCAAAGCGGCAGGGCGACACAGCAGAAGAGTTGCACGCCATGGATTATCTGGTCTACGCCTATCTGCAAAGTGGACGCGACGAAGATGCGGCTCAGCTCATTCAGCAACTTAGAAACATGGCGGACCTGAACTCGCAGGATTTCAAAATAGGGTACGCCTCTACAGCGATGCCAGTTCGCTACGCGGTTGAGCGGCGTCAATGGACCGATGCCGTCAGCATCGTTCCTCCGACAGCAGCCCCACCGCACATTGTCGCAATCGCGGTTTGGGCTCGGGGCTTGGGACTGGCTCGGAGTGGACGCGCCGCGGAGGCGACCACGGAAATTGATAAATTGCGGCGGATCGAAGAACAGCTCCGCACGTCAGGCAATGATTATTGGGCCACTCAGGTCGGGATTCTGACGCGTGAAGTCATGGCGTGGTCAGCCCAGGCGGACGGGAAACCGGATGGGGCCGCAGCTTTGATGCGCGCGGCAGCCGATGAGGAGGACGCAATTGAGAAGCTCCCGGTGACACCGGGGCCGATTGTTCCGGCTCGCGAACAGCTAGGTGACTTGCTCCTGGAGCAGAATCACCCGGTTCTAGCGCTGAAGGAATTTGAGACGGCACTCGCAAATGCCCCCGGGCGGCGCGGGGCGGTACTGGGAGCCGCTCAATGCCGCCGAGCTATCCGCCAGAGGTAAACCTGTCATCGTCGGTGTTTGCGGACGACTTGGGCCGTGAGAAGTGCCGGGAATTGGGTTCCAAGGTTCGATGCTGGATTCGTTGACAGCTCAACAACTGAACCCTACCAGTTATTTTATTGGTGAAATATCGCAATTGCACTGATTGACTTTCTAGCGAAGAGTAGACCATTTGGAGTCCTGGGGTAGAATGTGGAACGGACGGTGTGTGACTGCAAATCTAGAGTGAGGACAGTAATTGGCCCAAAACAAGTTTTCCCGCTTCTGTAACAAGTCCGAATTTGAAAACCAATATATATCCGCTGTATCGCTTCATAGTCACACCAACCGTTCCAAGGAAAGCCTTCACTTCATCCCAAAGTTCACTCGGAAGCACCCCATTTTGAACTGGGCGCTCGAACGCCAGGCAAGAAGATCAACGATTCCGGTTGATTTGATTAGGGCATATTGGACGCCCCCGCTGCCTCCCAAGGCGGCTTTCGAGCTGGAAAAAAATCAGATCGAGGTTGCACTTGGCCTGATGGGCCTCGTATCGCTCACTGATCATGACACCATCGAGGCGCCGACTTTGTTGCGAATGGTGGCGGAGACAAAAGAGGTTCCCCTCGCGCTCGAGTGGAGCGTCCCGTTTGGAGGAGCAATTTTTCACATCGGCATTCATAATTTGCCGGGCCGTAGAGCGCAGGAGTTTGTTACGGATCTCGCCGCGTATACTAAAGCCCCTTCCGATTCGCGCCTGAGTGAACTGCTTGAGATGCTGGATAAGTGTCCGGAAGTACTCATCGTGTTTAACCATCCGCTCTGGGACCTCGGTGGCCTGGGCCAGCAACGATTTGTGGAGATCCTCGGTCAGTTTTTGCGGCACAATGTGAGATTCCTGCATGCGTTTGAGGTCAACGCTACTCGTAGCCGGATTGAAAACAACTGCGTCATAGAATTAGCGGGCCATTGGCGGCGTCTGCTGATCTCTGGCGGCGACCGGCATGGATGCGAGCCAAACGGAGCCCTCAATCTTACTCGCGCTGAGAGTTTCTGCGAGTTTGTCCGCGAAATCCGCGTCGAGCAACGTAGCCATGTTCTTATTATGCCGCAGTATGACGAGCCGTTAACCCTTCGCACACTGGAGACAGTGCTTGACGTGATTCGCGAATATCCGGAGTATGCTCCGGGCTGCCGCCGTTGGGATGATCGGATTTACCATCCACATCAAGCAACAAACATGGATCAACCGATTTCCGCTCTATGGAACGCGCCTCCGGCTTATATCGAGCGGGCTTTCTTCGTCTTGCGGCTACTGGAAACCGCTCCGGTACGGCGGGCATTAACGCAGCTTTGTCGAAACCAGGTGGATTTGCGCTTGCCTTCGGAGGACGTGGATATAGAAATGCCTTCCGGAAATGTGTATGAGGCGGCTTTGTGAGAGGAAGCGATGGCGAAGGTATAAGAATAGCGTTCTTTCCGGATGCGTACAACGAAGTGGATGGCATTGCCAATACGAGCCGACATTTCGAAGCATTTGCGAAAAGCCGCGAACTCGAATTTCTGACCGTCCACGCAGGTCCGTGCAAGGAGACGGTGACTGCGGGTTCGGTTACGAGGGTCCAACTTCCCCGCGGCCCACTCAGCTTCCCCCTCGACCGGACGCACAAATATGATCCCGCGTTCTGGCGCCACTATCGGGAAGTGGCCAGCCTGGTGCAAGACTTCAATCCCGACGTCGTTCAAATCACTGGTCCCAGCGACGTGGGAATGCTCGGTGCGCTTATTGCGCATAAACTTAGCGTTCCGCTGGCGGCCACCTGGCAAACCAATCTGCATCAATACGCCCGGAGTCGTTTGTCTACGCCGCTATCGTTACTTCCGAAATCTTTATCCGTCAAATCGCTGAGTGCTGTGGAACGGTGGACGCTGAGCGCCGCAATGCGGTTTTACAAGATCCCGCGACTGCTGTTCGCTCCGAACCCGGAAATGGCCACCCTCCTTGAAGACAGGACCGGCAAACCTTGTTTCTTGATGCCTCATAGCGTGGATACTGGGATCTTCAGTCCGCACTTTCGGGACCGCGAAAATTGTCCATTCAGAATCGGGTATGTGGGACGACTTACAGCAGAAAAAAATGTACGCTTGCTCGCCCAGATCGAGCAGGCTCTGCTGGCCCGGGGCCACCGGGACTTCCGCTTCGTAATCGTGGGTGATGGGGCAGAAGGAAAATGGCTGCGAAAAAACATACGGCAGGCTGAATTCACTGGAATCCTCACAGGGAGAGATCTATCGCGCGAATTCGCGAATATGGATCTTTTTGTCTTTCCGTCGGAAACGGATACCTTCGGCCTAGTGGTGCTGGAGGCGCTTGCTTCGGGCGTTCCGGCCGTAGTCAGTTCTGTCGGAGGACCAAAAAACACGGTACAACATGGCAAGACTGGGTATATCGCCAACAATCTCAAGGAGTTTGTCGCGTTCACGGATCTCTTGCTCACTCAGCGGGACTTACTTCCGCCGATGGCTCTGGCCGCTCGCATGTATGCTCTTTCAACTTCCTGGGAACGAATTTTCGAAGGAATGTGCAGAGCTTATGAGCGGTGCTCTTGCGGGGCCAAGGCCGTGCCTAGTATTCATGAGTTGCAAAAACTGAATTCGGGCGTTTACGCGGGCCGATAGGGTGTCGAATTGGACGTGGATTTTTCCGCATCTTCCTAAAACATCCAATGGGATGGCTGATCATTGTCTTAACCGGGTCTTAAACGGAGATTGCAAAGCGGGACGGCGATAACATTATTCGAGGGGGATCTATGGCAAACGAGTTTATGCGGATCCGCCGCATAAGCGATCACTTAATGCGCTTCCAGCAGACGGAAAGTCTGGAAGTTTATTTGATCGGAACGACGGTGCTGTTCGCTTCACTGGGTCTGGGTGAAGCGGTTTACAGGCTGGTTTTTTCAGACTTCGACGGCGCAAGAGACCGACTGCCGATCGAGGCGTTATTCGGATTGGTCTTGGGATGCCTGGCGATCAGATTAGCCAGGAATTTCTACGGACACCGCAAGAAGACCATGGCAAGGCTCCATTTGATATGCGATAGAAACCACAGCATACGGAACGCATTGGGAGCAATTTCGCCATTGGCACACCCCTCAAGGAACCAGCAATCCATCAGGGTGATTCGCGAAGAGGTAGATCGAATTGAGAGCGCGCTTAAGGATGTTTTGCCGCGTTAGATAATGCCGTCCATCTGCGCCGCCCCAGAAAAGTCTTCCTTGCCGTCACGCGGTATGAAGACGAATTATCCCGGCGCAATGCAACTCCGCGTCTGACTTCCGATAGTTGACGAAAAATCGCCATCACATTCATTGACCCTTGGGGTCGTAAGAGAAAACGACTGATTGCCGTTAAGTTAGGCAAGCCAAAACACAGGCCTTATCGCCTTTGAATCTTTCGCTGACCGGGAATGAGGATCTATTTGGCGGCAGCGGTAGCTTTGACGCCAAGGGTTCGGACGGCCTGGTCCACGATAGCGTAAAGAAGCTGGTCGTGGTCGGTTTTAGCGCGAGTCTTAATCATCAGGCCCATCTTTCGCCCTGCTGCTGCCGTATCAGGCAGAGTAAGTCCGCGCTTCTGCGCCGAAAATTGAGCGAGTTGCTCAACGATATCGAAAAACGCTTCTTCGTTCTTTCCGCTGAGGAGCCACGCATCGTGGACTGTGGCTGTGACGATCTGATCGAGGGGATAAGTCTTGTCATTGGCGTCGGCCTGGGGGTGAGCCGTGACCTCCGGCTGTTGGGCTGGAGAGGCCTGAAGGCTTGACGCTGGCAAGCACAGAGACGTAGTGGCCAGCACGGAGGCAGCGAGGAAGAGGCGCAATTTCATGTTATTTCCTTTCGTCAACAGTCGAGTCTGAGACACTGGTCAGCGAGGATTGTAATCGTCCCGTCGCCGGTTGTTCTGATTCGCGTCGCCGACGACGGCACCGATGCCGGCGCCGGCTGCTCCGCCGATGATGGTGCCTTTCAGTCCGCCGCCGAAAATTGCGCCGAGGATAGCACCACCGGCTCCCCCAATGAGCGCGCCCTTGCCGGGTCCTATCCCGCCCTGCTGATAATTTTGGCGGTAGCGCTGGTCGTAGCCGTCGTGCTCATGGCGAGAGTCGTAATATTGACCGCCGCGTCCACCGTCGCGAAGACCCTTGTTGAAATTAGAAGGCTGGCGATCATTGCGATTGCCATGATCATCCCTATTGTCCCGCCGGTTGTCCTGAGATTGGCCATCATTGCGGCTATCAGAACGCTGACCGAAGCCCTTGCTGAACGACGGCAATGTGATTAGTAGGAGAGCCGCGGTGAGGACTCTAACTTTCCAACGACGCATGGGGAACCTCTTTGCTGAACTGTCGAACGATTCGATGCAATCCCGAAGCTCAGGGACATCCATTTTACCTCTGAACTTATCTTCTAAATGGTTCAATTGGGGAGTGAAGCTTCGATGGGTAAGATAAAAATGCCTGTTTGCAACATGTCGAAAATCGCATTCGATAAGGAGCATCGGCATGTGCTCGCGAGCTACAGCTTTGGCTGCGTCTCACTTTGCGGAAGCGGGGGTGTGGATGTTTGAGAAGGTAGATGGCGTGTGGAAGAAGTCAGAGCGTGTTTGTGGCGGGTGGATTTGTTAACTCGGATGTGGCATTCACGACCTGCGGAAAGATTCGCAGCTAGTTGACCGGTGTCACAGGTTAGTTAGCGTCCAAAAACCGGGTGCGGACCTGGAGGGCGCCAGGCACGGAGTTCTATGGTCTTGTATCTAAAATCAGTTATTAGTGAATGGTTCTCAGTTCTCTGCTTTACTGATTCGAGG
>PNAR01000175.1 GCA_003169715.1 Acidobacteriaceae bacterium
GGGACTTCAGTCCCGAAGGATCTTGCGCGCAACAGTATGGGTGCTGAACCGTCGTATGTGCCGCTCCACGCTAGATCCTTCGCAAGCTCAGGATGACGCCGTCTATGTAAGAGGCAAAAATCGCAACTTCTCCCACCCCTGACGACTCTCGCTATCCCGAACGTGAAGCAAGCCAGCGCGAAGTGTAGGATATTGAGATAAACTTTGCTGCGGGGCTGTACGCCTGGAACGAAGTTCTGCCCAAGACATTTGAATGCCAACTGCATATCTGGAAGAAGTCAATCCGTGGGAAGCGCAAATCGCCCGGTCCGACGTGGCCGCACAGAAGCTCAAGCTCGATGATGGCCTCTGGAAAATACTGCGCGAGCCCAGCCGGGAAGTAATTGTCCACATACCGGTGCAGTTGGACGATGGACGCCTCGAGGTATTTACCGGGTTCCGGGTGCAGCATTCGATCGATCGTGGTCCGGCCAAGGGTGGCATTCGCTACACCCCCGACGTCACCCTGGACGAGACGCGCGCGCTGGCCAGTTGGATGACCTGGAAATGCGCGGTGGTGAACATCCCCTTCGGCGGCGCCAAAGGCGGCGTCATCTGCGATCCTCACAAGATGTCCATGGGCGAGTTGGAACGCATGACTCGCCGTTACACTGCCGAGCTCATCGAATTTATCGGACCCGAAAAAGACGTGCCCGCGCCAGACATCAATACTAATGAGCAGGTGATGGCGTGGATCATGGATACATACTCCATGCACATGCGGCAGACCGTGACTGCCGTGGTGACCGGAAAGCCGGTAAACATTGGCGGATCACGCGGACGGCGCGAGGCTACGGGCCGCGGCATCATGATCGTGTGCGACGAGGCAATTAAAAAGTTAGGACTATCCCGGGAGTCGTCTCGCGTCATCGTGCAGGGATTTGGCAATGTAGGATCGAATGCCGCACAGCTTATGGCCGAAGCCGGTTACAAGATCGTAGGAGTCATTGAAGTGGACGGCAGTATCTACAACCGGAATGGATTGGACGTCACGGCGCTGGTGGAGTACCGTCAGCGCAATGGAAACATCAAAGGCTTTCCCGAAGCCGAGGCCGCCGACCCATCTGAGTTGTTCCTCACCGAGTGCGAAGTTCTAATTCCGGCCGCCACCGAAAATCAAATTACCAGCCGCAATGCCGACCGGGTAAAATGCCGAATCCTCGCGGAAGGCGCGAATGGTCCCACCACCGCCGTCGCCGACGAGATTCTGGCTGAAAAAAAGGTCTTTGTAATTCCTGATATTCTTTGCAATGCCGGAGGAGTGACAACTTCCTATTTCGAATGGGTCCAGGACCGTCAGGGATATTTTTGGCAGGAGTCCGTTGTGAACGAACAACTCGAAATCATCATGAAAAATGCATTCGAGGACGTAGTTCGATACGCCGAGACCCACAACGTTCACAATCGCATCGCCGCTTATATGCTGGCCATTGATCGTGTGGCGTACACAATCCGCCAGCGCGGAATCTACGCATAGGCCAACTAGACCCGCTCAGACATAAAACTCTGTCATCCCGACCGAAGGGGAGTGGAGGGACCTTCTTTTCTGACTCCTTGTCGCGGCATATTACTCGGCGGGACTCCTTAGACACTCGCTAGCCTCAGCAACGGTGTCCGCCCCTGGCGGGTATCCTTAATGAACGAGTGGTTATTATAGACAAATACGATGCCTTAATTCTCGGCGCTGGGGCTGCTGGCTTAATGTGCGCCGCCGAAGCCTCCAAGCGGGGACGCCGCGTCGCTCTTCTTGAGCGCGCCGAGCGCATTGGAGAGAAGATTCTTATCTCAGGCGGCGGACGTTGTAACTTC
The DNA here is from genome assembly GCA_003169715.1 of Acidobacteriaceae bacterium. Taxonomy (GTDB): domain Bacteria; phylum Acidobacteriota; class Terriglobia; order Terriglobales; family Acidobacteriaceae; genus PALSA-188. Next base: position 1,849 of record PNAR01000175.1, read on the forward strand.
ACTAATATCTATTCCACGTCTGACAATTTCACTTCCGGGAATCCGCACTTCGCGAAATCCGCGCTGGCCCGCTACACGCCCGCCGATTTCATCGCTCTCGTGGAAAAGCATCACATCCCCTATCACGAAAAAACTCTGGGACAGCTCTTCTGCGATCGAGCCGCCAGTGACATTATCGGCATGCTGCAAGGTGAATGTGATGCAGGGGGCGTAAAAATATTCCTGAACTCAGATATTCGCGAAGTAAGCCATGCAAGTGAATTCGTCGTGCGATCCGGAGAAACTGAATTTCATGCGCCGGTATTGATAATTGCGACAGGTGGCCTTTCGATCCCGAAGATGGGAGCGACGGCGTTTGGATACGACTTGGCCGCCAAATTCGGATTGAAGATTCGTCAAACGAAACCAGCGCTGGTCCCGTTCGTTCTTAACATAAAAGACCAAAAAGACTACTGCGATCTGGCTGGCATCTCCGCAAAGGTGATTGTTGGTTGCGCTGGCCATTCTTTTGAAGAAGCAATGCTGATCACCCACCGCGGCTTAAGCGGCCCCGCAATCTTACAAGCCTCCTCGTATTGGAGGAGCGGTGAACCGATTTATATTGACCTCGCCCCGGGTCAGGATGTGACGGCGACAATTCGCGAGGCTAAGGTTCGCAACGCTTCCACAGCGCAGGCGGCATTGCAAACCTTTCTGCCAACCCGCTTATCTGGACGCTGGCTTGATTTGAATTGGCTGAATCACAATTCGGCTTCGCAATGGACCAATCAAGCATTAGAAGACCTCGAACGGCGAATTCATCACTGGACGCTCGTACCCTTAGGAACCGAAGGCTATCAAAAAGCAGAAGTCACAGCGGGCGGAGTTGATACAGATGAGCTATCAGCGAAGACGATGGAGAGTCGAAAGGTTCCGGGACTATTCTTCATTGGTGAAGTTGTGGACGTAACCGGACACTTAGGTGGACACAACTTTCAGTGGGCCTGGGCCTCAGGAGTTGCCGCGGGCCGCGCTCTTTAAAGGCAAATGTGGGGCGGACACTCCTGTCCGCCGATTTTGATCCTGTTCCAGCGCAGCAATTAAAATCAACTGCAACGGCGGCGGACAGGAGTGTCCGCCCACAGGAGTCCTGGTGTTGACTGACCTTCTGTGCGCACAGTCATCCCGCCGACAATCCCATCTGGATGACCTCGGCCAAATGCAGCGCGTGACGTCCCGTACACTGCGCAATCTGCTCACGGCAACTGAACCCATCCGCGATGATCAAGTAATCCTCCGGCGCTTGCCGAACTGCGGGTAGAAGCTCAAGTTCTCCGATTGCAATGGAGGTATCGTATTTCTCTCTCTCGAAGCCAAATGATCCAGCCATCCCGCAACAACCCGGCGCCGGCGTCTCGAAATCAATACCAAGAACGCGCAGCACCTCCTCTTCATCCGTCATTTTCATGATGGACTTGTGATGGCAATGACCATGCATAATCGCTTTTCGATCTAATTTAGGCAGTCGAAAGCGATCGCCTTTGCGCCGGAGGAACTCGCTAAGCAGAAACGTTTGCTCGGACAATCGCTGCGCCAGTTCATTTTTCGGGAACAAGTTCAGCATTTCATCGCGAAAAACCGCCGCGCAACTGGGTTCCAGAACTACTACCGGAATGCCGGCGCTTATCTCCTCGGCTAACACCTTCAGAATCCTGAGCAGAAGCCTCTTTGCACGATCCAACATTCCAAAGTCATAGAGCGGGCGGCCGCAGCACAAAATATCTTTCGGCAACTGCACTTGAAATCCGCAGTGCTCAAGGACATCCACGGCAGCCTTAGCCGTTTCTGGATGAAAATAATTGTTGAATGTATCGGGCCACAAAAGTACACGATCGCCGTCAGGATTCATGCATTCGCGACGCTCGAACCATGCTCGAAATGTCTGCGCAGCAAATACGGGAATAGATCGCTGCGGCGGCATTCCCGCGACGCGCTTCGCGATATCGCGCAGTATGGGCGACTGCGTCACCAGGTTCACCATTGTCGGGGCATGGGAAGCGATCCGCGCCCAGATATCAATATTTCCAAACGCATACGCACTCCGCGTTTGAAGCCGGTTCTCATAGTAATGCGAAAGAAATTCAGCTTTGTAGGTCGCAACGTCAACCCCCACAGGGCAATCGCTCTTGCAGCCTTTGCAGGAAAGACACAAATCGAGCGAGTCTTTAACGTGCTGGTCACGCCATCCGTCTTGAATCGCGTCGCGTTTCGTCATCTCCCACAGAAGATGAGCGCGTCCCCGGGTCGAATGTTCTTCTTCGCGAGTGACCCGAAAACTCGGACACATCACTCCGCCTTCATAATTCCTGCACTTTCCTACCCCGACGCATCGCAGCGTAGCGTGGGCGAGGCTTCCATCATCGTCTGGATATTGAAAATGAGTTGTGGGCTCCCACGGACGATATCCGGCGCCCAGTCGCAGATTCTCATCCAGGCGATAGGGTTCCACGACTTTTCCGGGATTCATTTTCCAATCCGGATCCCATATCGCTTTGAATTCTCCGAAAGCCTGCACCAATTCCGGGCCAAACATTTTTGGCAGCAGTTCGGCACGGGCTTGCCCGTCTCCGTGTTCACCGGAAAGCGATCCGCCAAAGCTCACCACAAGGTCGGCGGCCTCTTCCACAAATTTGCGAAATTTACTTATACCCTTCTGGGTTGTGAAATCGAAATCAATTCGAGTGTGGATGCACGCGTGACCGAAATGGCCATACAGTGCGCCCCGATAGCCATGTTCATTCATCAACTTCTTAAGACTACGCAAATAGCTCCCGAGTCTCTCCGGCGCAACTGCCGAATCCTCCCAACCCTCCCATGCCGGCGGTTCGCCTGGAACGTGGGCAAGCACTCCCAGACTCGATTCCCGTACCTCCCAAACGCGCTTCGCCTGGTCATTGTCAGTGAGCAAACGCACATGCGGAGGAGTCGCGTCTCGTTCCAGCGCAGAAATTAATTTGTTCGCTTGATCCGTGGCATCAGCCGCAGTCTCGCCTCCGAACTCAGCGAACAGCCATCCACCGCCTTCGGGAAGCAACGCTAGCCCTTCGGAATTAATGCCCTTACGACGCGTATATTCGACCAGAAGATCGTCAATACCCTCGAGGCCGATCGGCCTATGCGCCATCACTTCTGGGACGTGATCGGCGCATTGATAGATATCCGGATAAGCAATGAGAAGCAATACTCGTGCAGGAGGGCTCTTTACTAACTTACAAGTAGCTTCAAGAACGGTCGCGCAAGTCCCCTCGGACCCAACCAACGCCTTCGCCACGTGAAAACTATTCTCTGGCAAGAGGTAATTAAGGTTGTATCCAGAAACCCTTCGCGGAATATGAGGATATCGCTCGCGAACCAGTTCTCCGTAGTGATCGCGCAGGTTTCTCAAGGACGCATAAATTTCGCCTTGCCGCCCGCCCCGGCGAACAAACTCGTCAATCTCCGAGTCAGTGGTCGCGCCGACTTTCATCCTTACGCCGTCATAAGTAAGGACGTCAAGCTCCTCAATGTTGTCGTCCGTCTTCCCAGCCATCACAGAATGCACGCCGCACGAGTTATTTCCAATCATGCCGCCCAAGGTGCACCGGCTATGCGTGGCGGGATCGGGCGCAAACGTTAAATGAAACTTTTCGGCTGCGGCCCGCAGATGGTCGAGTATTACCCCAGGTTCGACGCGAGCCAATTTTCGCTCTGGATCAACGTCAAGGATGCGCGCCATGTACTTGGAAAAATCGAGAACGACCGCGACGTTGCAGCATTGTCCCGCCAGCGATGTTCCTCCGCCGCGACATAGAATTGGCGCGCCATATTCTCTCGCGGTCGCGACCGTGGCAATAACATCGTCAGCATCGCGCGGAAGCACGACGCCAATCGGGACTTGGCGATAATTCGAGGCATCCGTCGCATAGAGAGCGCGGCTGCCATCATCGAAGCGAACTTCGCCATGCACGCGCCGCTTGAGCGCACTTGCAAGTTGAACGCTGTCCACGTTGGCTGATTTGGAAGAATTTGCGAGTTGAATTAAATTATCCGGCATGCCGGAGGAGGGTGCGCCGTCAGCTTGCTCTTAGACGAAATGCCGAGTTCCGTAGTCCATCAGGCTCAAGCCGAGCAACAACATAAGCCAGAAAAGTGCGGACAAGATGACTGTTTTCGTCAGCCGGTCGCTCGTGTATTTTACGTGCATGAAGATCAGCACGACCAGCAGGGCCTTGAATGTGGCGATGACAAGTGCCACCACTGTGTTGAATGGCCCCAGGTCAATGAAGGCGACTCCCGCCGTGATCACGGTGAGACACATCAGGACGGCCCAGATGATTACGTACAGCCTGGCGGATAAAATGTGTTCGTGTTCAGCCATGTTCGCTCTCTAATCTTTGCTCTCGAATCTTTGTCCTCTAATCTTGGTCCTCTAATCAATGAAACGGTTTTCGATCAATCAGATACAACAGCGGGAACAGGTAAATCCAGACGATATCCACAAAGTGCCAGTACAGCCCACCGATTTCAATGGGCGTGTGATATTCCGGCGTGTACTTTCCCTTCCACGCAAAGTACGTAAGCACTGTGAAGATTCCTAATCCGACCACCATGTGGAGAGCGTGCAAGCCTGTCAACGCGAAATATAACGAAAAATAAATCTGGGAATGTGCCTGGTTGATGTGAACGCCATATTTCTGACCGACCGACACAAGATCAGACGCGTTAAAGGAGCTCCCCGGAACGTGGTGCTCTTCATATTTCTGATACCACTCAACACCCTTAATGCCTAGAAATGCCACGCCGAATACCATGGTTATAAGCAGCAGCGTGACCAGTAATTTGCGCTTGCCCATCTGCGCCGCACGGACTCCTAACGCCACAGTCAAACTGCTGCAAATGAGGACCATGGTGTTAATCGTCCCCAGCCAGATGTTAATGCTGCGGCTGCCGAGAGCAAACTCGTTGTAATACCAGCGCCGGTAAATCAGGTAAGCGGCAAACATACCACCGAAAAACATGATCTCCGTGCCCAGAAACAGCCACATGCCGAAGGTGGAGGTACTTTTCTGCTGCTCCATGTCGGCGAAGTGGTGCTGAAGCTCGGTCGGATGCTCGAGCGCGATCAGGCTATCGCTCAAGAGAAACCTCCTCTGGCATCGGGATTTCGTCGTAGTTATAGGCTTCCCAAGTAACTTCGGGAGTCTCGTCAAAATTAAAGGTCGGAGGAGGAGAAGCCGTCTTCCATTCCAGACCGGCCGCGCCCCACGGATTGTCACCGGCGATTTTCCCGTATCGCAACGACCACAACATATAGATCATCGGCAGCAAATAACCGACGGCAAGAATTGTCGAACCGGCCGTGGAGAAAACATTCAGAACCTGAAATTCCGGTGGATACTGCCAGTAACGCCGCGGCATTCCCATGTAACCAAGAATAAATTGGGGGAAGAATGTCAGGTTGAATCCGATAAACACGATCGCCGCAGCAAGCCGTCCCCAGGCTTCCGGATACATTCGTCCGGAAATTTTAGGCCACCAGAAATGAAGACCGCCGAGGTATCCCATCACCGCGCCGCCGACCATAATGTAGTGGAAATGTGCGATCACGAAATACGTATCCGTTACGTGGACATCGAAGCCAAGCGCCGCCAGGAACAATCCGGTGAGTCCGCCGATGGTGAACAATCCAATGAAACCAAGCGCATAAAGCATGGGAGTTGAAAATGAAATGGACCCTTTGTACATGGTCGCCGTCCAATTAAATACTTTGACGGCGGAAGGCACGGCTACCAGATAGCTCAAGATAGAAAAGAACAGTGCCGAATACAGCGAGATTCCGGCTACGAACATGTGGTGCGCCCAAACTAGAAATCCAAAAACTGCAATCGCGATGCTCGACATGGCCACAAAGCTATAGCCGAAAACTCTCTTGCGCGAGAAGCAGGGAATGATTTCGCTGACCACTCCCATGGCCGGAAGAATCATGATGTAAACCGCGGGGTGGGAATAAAACCAAAATAAGTGCTGAAATAACAGCGGATCTCCGCCGCGCGTCGGATCGAAGATGCCCAGGTGGAAGGCCCGTTCGAAGATCAGCAGCAGCAGAGTGATCGCCAGCACCGGGGTACCCAGCAAAAAGATGATGCTGGTTGCATAGATTGACCACAGAAAGAGCGGCAGGCGAGACCAGGTCAAGCCCGGCGCACGCATGCGGTGAATGCTCACCACAAAGTTCAACCCGGTAAGGATGGATGAAAATCCAACAATGAAGATAGAAAGTCCGGCCTCGATGACCTTGGTGTTCGTGAACGCCGTGCTGAATGGGGTGTAGAAAGTCCAGCCCGTGTCCACGCCACCGGTGACGATGCAGTGCAGCATCATGCAGCCGCCAAAGATATACAAATACCAGCTCAAAAGATTGATACGCGGAAACGCCAGGTCCTTCGCGCCGATCATCATGGGCACGAGAAAGTTTCCCAGCACGGCGGGAATGGAAGGAATCAGGAAGAAGAACACCATGATCTGACCGTGCATGGTGAACAACTTGTTATACGTATCCGCCTGAACCAGATCGCCCGCCGGCGTCAGCAATTCCAGCCGGATCAGCAAGGCAAAAAATCCGCCTATGAAGAAGAAGAAGGTGATTGACAGTAAATACAGCAATGCAATTCGCTTGTGGTCAGTCGTGAGCAGCCACGAGCGGATGCCATATTCGCTATTAATGTAATTCTCGCGTTCGGTAGTAACTACTGCGGTAGCCATTTCTATTCCTTGGGATGCTGTGGTTGCGTGCCCGGCGGTATCAGTGTTGGATTTCCCGCCGAACCTGCCGGCGGCACACTCAAAGATTTGACGTATGCCACCAGTTCGTTCATTTGTTCTTCGTCTACCAGGCCTTGAAACACCGGCATGATATTTTTGAATCCGGAAACAATCTTCGCTCCAGGATTCAGTACGGATTCTCGAATATAGTTCTCATCCGCAATAACAGTGCGGCCGTCTTCGAGCGTTACCGGATTCCCGTAAACACCATTCAGGGTCGGACCTCGGCCCTGCGTCTCGAACCGATGGCATGTGGGGCATCCAAGCTGTTCGAATTGGCTTTGGCCTGCGGCGGCAAGCGATCCGAAAGTTCTGCTCGTCGCGAGCCATGTCTGATAATCTGACGGATCCATCACCACAATCTGGCCAAGCATCCCGGAGTGCATGGTCCCGCAATACTCGGCACAAAATAAGTGATAAGTGCCCGGCTTGGTTGCGCGAAACCAGGCTGTAACATACCGGCCCGGAAGCACATCCTGCTTGATTCTGAACGCAGGGACGTAGAAGCTGTGGATCACGTCCTGCGACGTGAGAATCAATTTTACGTCCCGGCCCACTGGTACGTGCAGTTCATTGATCTCGCGCTGGCCTTCAGGATGTTGAAACTTCCACATCCATTGTTTTGCGACGGTATAAATTTCGGTTGAATCCCTTGGCGGCGTGCGCTCGTGAAAGTAAATAATTGCGCCCCATGCGAAGATGACAAGAAAGATACCAAGCGGAATGACCGACCAGGCTATTTCCAGAATGATGGAGCCGTGAATTTGCTCCGCCTCGCGTCCGTGGCGGCGGCGGTATTTAATCGCGAAAACCGTAATCGTAGTAAAAATAGCCGTGCACGTAACCAGCGACAAAAGCAGCAAAAACACATATAGCAGGTCGAGTTGCCCCGCAATTGTCGAAGCCTGCACCGGCCAAAGTGGGAAAGTTTCAAACATGTTCTTCGACCCGCGAAGCCTTTCGATGTTCGGCGTCAGACCCATGACGAATTAGCACCGCCATGAACAGGCCCAGAATCAATACCGTTGCCAGCGCGGAGAGTTGCAAAATTCTGGAAATAACCGCACCATATCGGCCAGTGTTAGGGTCATAGTGATAGCAGTACAGCAATACCTCGTCCACGACCGTGCCGATTTTATGCTGCGAAGCCTGAATCAATCCGAGCCGCAAGTCTTTGGGCGCATATTCCACGCCGTAGTAGTACTGCGCGATCTTCCCCTCCGGCGTGAGTATCATGATTGCGGTTGAGTGCGCGAACTGTTCGGTCTTGGGATCGTACTGATACTGGAACCCTGCGGCCTTGGTCAGCGCATCTATCGAACTCTGCGGTCCGGTGAGAAAATGCCAGCCTTGCGCCGCCCCCGGCCGTCCGTAGCGCTCCATGTATTCGGCTTTCTTAGCCGCGCCGATTTCCGGCGTATCCTTTGGATCAAAGCTCACGGTCAAGACATTGAATTCATCGCCCACATTAAATTTCAGAACCTTCAACGCGCCGGAAAGTCCGGCCAGGACCTCTCCACAAAGCATGGGGCACTTGTAATAAACCAGGCTCAAAATCATCGGTTTCTGGCCAAAATAGTCGCCGATGCGAACTGTCTTTCCGGTTTCATCTTTGAAGATTAAGTCGCCGGGAATTTGTCCATTCAGATTTTGCTGAATGCCTACATTTTTCAATCCCGGAGGACGAACATTCGCCGGAGGCGACAGAAGTCCCGTACTCATGTTCTGGCCATAACCGGCAGCCGACAGGACTGCCACAATTGCCGCCAGCCGCGCTGCACTGCTCCATTTCCACATACGGCGCACTACTTCTTTCCTTTCGCGTTGGTTGCCTTGGTTGGCTTGTTTGCCGGCGGCAATGAATTTTGTCCGCCCTGATCGGCGCGCGCGGCCGCTGCATAAATAGTATTAGTGACCGACTCAGGCACAGTTCCCGTCTTCGGCGTTGTGTTCAGTCCGCGCTGCGCGATCAGGTCCATCGCCCGGTCAATCGGAATTCGAAGCGCTCCACCCGGCTGATCGCTCTGCCCGTAGCTATTTAATTTCTGCTCTTCCTCGAGCCTGAAATCGTTTATTTCGATCCGCTCATTTGTTTCCAGACGCGGCTGCGAAAAATTCTTGTCAATTCGCGCCGCCACAATCGCGGGATTCATATCCCGAGTATCGGCTTCCGCAGGTTCCGCCATCGGACTCTGAGCCGTCTGGTGAGTTTTTTCATACCAGTCTCCGAATCGGAATGTTCCCAGAACAATGAAATAGACAATCGCCAATAACACAGCCAGCGTCAAAAGGAATCCCAGGATTGCCTTAGACGAGAGATCCCTCCGCTCGAATCTCACATCCTCATTGCGGCCACTACGATAATCGTTGTGCATGTGGTCAGTCATGGGCAAGCTCCAGAAGTTCCACTGCATGAGGATCGTGCAGCGGTAAAAGTGGACGCCTTCTCACATTGCGGAAAAACAGTGCCAGCCAAAAACCGCCCATCGCGATAGGAACCACTGCATCGAGAAAATGCCAATAGAAAGTCGGATGAAAACTGGGTTCGATAAAGAAATACAAATCTACATAACGCATGAAGATCAGCCATACCGCGACCCAAACCAGGCGGTAAACATTGCGCTTCAAGGACCGCGAAAGCAGCATTGCGAACGGCACCGCGAAATGAAAAACTATCAGGAACAGTCCGGTAAGCGCCCAGCCATCATGAAACCGGCGAACGTAAAATGTGATTTCATCCGGCAAGTTTCCCGCCCAGATAATTAACAGTTGCGAAAATGAGAAATATGCCCACAACATGATAAAGGTGAGCATCAATTTGCCGTGATCCTGCACTTCTTTCGGCTTCAGGTACGACGACATCGGCTTATAGGGAAAAAACATTCGCTCTACAACCACCATAAAACAAATCGCCGAAAGAGTCTGCCCCACCAGATAGATCATCGCGTAGATCGTCGAAATCCAGGGCGGCGTAAGCGACATCACCCAGTCAATGACGGCGAAAGACATGCTGAACGAATAGATAACGAGTCCCGGTGCGGCAATGGTTCGAAACCTTGGACTCAAATTGCGGGTGGGAGGATGGTCCTGCTCGCCCGATACTTTGTTCAGCCGCCACGCAAGAAATATCCAGATCGCAAAATAAACGACTCCCCGCCAGATGAATCCTACAGGCGTCAGATACGAGTGCGTCACACCTCTCAGGCGCGAATCCTGAGCCATGGCTGCCGCATCCGTCCACACGTAAATGTGGCGCATCCCGATGATTAAAGGTATGAACAGAAGTGCCATCAGCGGCAGTGTGCCAATGGCAGCCTCCAGCGGACGCCGCACGACCATGCCCCACTTCCCACCCGTTAAGTGAAAGATCATGAGGTATGACATGCATCCCATGGTCAATCCCAGCCATGCCATGAAAGCGAGAAGATAGGAGCGGAAAAACTGATCAGGGGAGAGAAACGCGAAGACAATGGCGATGATGGCGAAGATGATGCCAACGATCAGCGACCGTCGCTGAATGACCTGCGCAACCGGCGGCGCCATAAAATCCATATTGTTCGCGCGCACCGTGCTCATTTCGATTGCTCTCCTTCGTTGGTTTGAGGCGGAGCTACGACCGGCAAAGTCGCGCCAGAACCCGGATCGCCTCGGAATTGAGGAGGTTCAGATGGAATCTTTTGTCCCGTCGCAACATCCGCACCGGTCGCCGACTGACTCAATTGCAACGCCCGGATATAGGCCACGATGCACCATCTATCCCGCGCGGGAATTTGCGGCGCGTACTCCGGCATCGCTCCAAAGCCATACGTCATTACTTCAAAGAAATATCCCAACGGCGCTTTACGCAAACGGTCGGTGTGATAAGACGGCGGAGCCCGGAATCCGCGCTGCACGACCATGCCGTTGCCATCGCCCATCCGCGAATGGCAGGGCGCGCAATAAATATCGAAACGCTGCTGGCCCCGCTCCAGCACATCCCTGGTCACCGGGAAAGGCATGTAATCGCCGGGATTATCGCCAACTTTTCCAGTGTAGAAATATGTGTCCTCATGCAACTGGCCACGCGCCACGGTGCCTTCGACCGGAGGCCGTTCTGAACGCAAATCTGGATAAAAATCGCTCATCGCCAGCGGCTTAAAACGAGGCTGATCGTGCATATCCTGCCGGCATCCCGCCAGCGCCAGCAGACTCAACAACCCCAAACTCGACAATCCCAGGGACGAAAATTTGCGGAGAATCGGCACTAGCTGGGAACCTCCGAAATGGATTTTGCTCCCAGGCTCTCGAGAAACGCACGGGTCTTCACGGTGTCATACCTGGGATCGGAGGAGAAAATCACCAGGAAAAATTTATCTCTGGTCACCTCAGCGAAACGCGGCACGTTAAACACCGGATGGTATGGCATGGGCAACCCGTTCAACACCAACATGCCGAAAACCGCCGAGAGTCCCGCGAATAAAATCGTCATTTCAAATGTGACCGGAATAAATGCCGGCCAGGAATTGGGCGGCCTGCCACCGATGTTTACCGGATAACTAATAGTGTTTATCCACCATTGCAGCATGAACCCGCCGCACATTCCCAGAATCCCGCCTATCAGCGTGATGAGCGGGACCCCGTTCTTGTGGAATCCGATTGCTTCCGCCAGTTCCTCAATGGGGAACGGACTATACGCATCAACCTTTTTATATCCCGCTTCGGTGGTGCGTTCAGCCGCGGCAACAATATCGGTGGCCGTATCGAATTCCGCCATCATTCCGAAGATTGGTTCTGGCTTCATTTGTGCTTGACCTCCGCTTCAGGCAGCAGAGTATCCAGCTCAAATATCGAAATCATTGGCAGCAGCCGCACAAAAAGGAACATCAATGCGCAGAACATCCCAAGAGTCCCCATGAGGACGGCCCAATCCCAGCGCGTGGGATAGTACATTCCCCAGGCGGAATTGGTGAAGTCGCGGGTCAGGCTGACCACCACAATGATGAAACGTTCAAGCCACATGCCCACCAGAACATCCATTGAAATAAGGAAAAGCCAAACTGGATTGGTGCGGATGCGGCGAATCCACAAAATCTGGGGCAAGATTATATTGACGAAGAGGAGACCCAGATACCAGGGGGCGTAGGGCCCATGAAGCCGGGTCCAGCGCAAATAGTTTTCGTAAGGATTCCCGCCATACCAGTTCATGAACGCTTCCATGCCATAGCCGTAAGCGACAATCAGGCCTGTGGCCAACATGACCATGGCAGAGTTTTCGAGGTGCCGGTCAGTGATGAAATCTTTCACGTTATAAAATTTGCGAATCGGAATGGCGAGCACCAGCACCATCGCGAATCCTGAATAGATTGCACCGGCGACGAAGTATGGAGGAAAAATTGTCGTATGCCAGCCGGGTACGATACCGATTGCGAAATCGAAGCTCACAACCGTGTGAACTGAGAGAACCAAGGGGGTTGCCAACCCGGCCAGCAGCAGATAAGCAGTTTCATATCGAGCCCAATGCCGCGCGGAGCCGCGCCAGCCCATGGCCAGCATTCCGTAGATGATTTTCTTCCAGCGTTCTTCGGAACGGTCGCGCAAAGTAGCGAGATCAGGAATCAGTCCGATGAACCAGAACAACGCCGAGATAGTGGCATAGGTCGAGACCGCGAATACGTCCCAGACCAGCGGGCTGCGGAATTGCGGCCACACCCGCATGGTGTTGGGGTAGGGAAAGAGCCAGTACGCCAGCCACGGGCGTCCGACGTGGATGAGGGGGAAAATGCCCGCGCTGGCCACGGCGAACAGCGTCATGGCCTCGGCAAAGCGGTTGATCGAAGTGCGCCATTG